>CAYGTG010000303.1:0-8231 GCA_964352485.1 uncultured Nannocystaceae bacterium
TGGAGGAGCTCCTCGCGTTGGGCTTGCCGACGAGCCTGCGTTTTGCGTGTGGCTCGATACACCATCCGTCTTCAAGAAGCGAACCATGGTTCACTTCTTGTCGCAACCGGAGGCCCCGCTTGTGATTTCAGGTCCCATGGCCGATCGTATCCAGGTGCGAAAGGTCGCCGGACTGCTCGCGTTGGCCGTCGTTGGCTGCGCCTTCGAAAGTGGCTCCGGCCAGGCCCCGCCATTGGGCAACACCCAGACCGGTTCGCCGCAGTCGGGGTCGTCCGGCGCCGAGTCGACGACGGGCGAGCCGGACGACAGCACCTCGGCCGTGACCTCGCAGGGGGAGTCCGACCCGACACAGGACGCCGTCTCCTCTGGAGACGCAGCGCCCTCGACGTCCTCCTCCGACGGCCCCGGCATCCCGGGCGACGAGAGCTCCAGTTCATCCGGCTCCGCGCCGGTCGACTGCACGATCCCGATCACGCTCACGCGAAGCGCAGGGGACGCGACGTTGTTCGAGCCGATGCAACTCGGGACGTTCCAAGGCAGCGAGTACGCATTCTCGCTGAGCGGTGGCGCCGGTGCGGTCCGCTTCACGTTCGACGTCGCTTGCCCTTCGACGTACCGGTTGTTTGGGCGCGTTCGCGACGACGACCCGGGTACTCACACCTGTTGCGACCCAGACTCCTTCACGCTCGAAGGCCCCGGCAACGTCCAGCACACGTGGTTCTACGGCTGCGACACGGCGACGGCCGGCTGGACGTGGGCCCAGGTCGAGGCGGGCGAGGACGCCATCGACTGCGACGGAACGCTCGGCGTCATGGTGCCGCTCTCCCCGGGGACCCATGAGTTCACGCTGCGCAATCGAGAGTCGGCCGAAGGCAGCGCCCACGCTGGCATCGCCGAGTTGGTTCTCACCAACGACCCCACCTACACCCCGTAGCGCGGCATCCCGAAGATCCGCTCGAGCGGGAACCCGAAGGCCGCTGGCGCGTTTCAAGTTGTTGGGTGATCGATCACGGAACCGACAGCATCCGGCCAACGTGTCGTTCGATGTCCGCGCAAGAGCCGGAACTCGAGCGGATCGTGCGCGACTACTCGAGCATGGTGCAAGGGGCACTGCTGCGGCTGGGCGTGGGTCCTCATCAGCTCGAAGACGCTGCACAGGAGGTGTTCTTGGTCCTGTCTCGGCGTTTCGAAGAGTTCGACGCGCAGCGATCGCTTGCGAGTTGGCTGTGGGGGATTGCGCGAGGTGTCGCTTCGACCCACAGACGATCGCGCCGGCGCCGGCGGCGTTTGGTGACCTCGGTGTCTGCAGAACCCCGACGTCCCCAGGCCTCGCTCGACGACGCGATCGCCCACAGCCAGGCCCGCGACATGCTGCGTGGGTTTCTCGCATCGCTCGATGAGGACAAGTGCGCCGTGTTCGTCCTCGCGGAGATCGAGGGCTGCTCGGGCCCCGAGATCGCCGCTCGCCTGGACGTCAACCTCAACACCGTCTACGCGCGCCTTCGCGCCGCCCGGCGGCGGTTCGATTCGGCTGTGGAGGATCATCGGCAACGCGCGGCGGTCGCCTCGGCCTGGTTTGGTCTCCGCTTCGCGATGCCCAAGGTCGCGACGGCGTCCCTGTCCACCGTGATGGCGGCCGCAGTCGTCGTCCCGTCGCTGGACATGGTCAGCGAGGCTCCACGGGGTCGCGTCGCACAAGCGTCGCAATCACAAAGTTCGTTCGAACCGGTCGCGATTGCACGGAACCCGCCGGAGCCGGCCAAGGTGAAGGTCGAAAGAGACGCATCGCCCATGCCCAAAACGATTCCGACCCTCGCCCTCGCTGCCGCCCTGGCCGTGCCCGCCCTCGCTCAGGCGCAGGCGCCGACCAAGAAGAACACCGTCTCGAGCAGCGACCAGGACGCCGATGAGGCCGCGCTGGTCAACCTCGAGACGCGCGAGTACATCTTCGACGGCGAGACGGTCGATGGCGAAGGGCATGGTCCCGCAGGAGAGAACATCACCGCTCGGGTGAGCGTGCATCACCAGAGCCTGATCCGGATCCGCGGCCACTTCATCTCCGAGTTGATCACCCTCGCCACGGACATCTAGAGAGACGAACCGCTAAATCGCGCGGGTCAGTGCGCGTCTGGGGGCAGCTGTGGTTGGGAGGGAGGCCGAAGCTGTGTCGGGTACACGGCGAGCGCCGAGCGACACCGCCACAGCTGGTCCCAGGCGTGCACTGGCGGATGGGATTTTGCGGTTCGTCTCTCTAGCGCGGCGGGTCCTTCGCAAACCGGCCATCCTGCGCGGTTGCTTGTCACCAGCGGCTTCGTGGTAGATTTCCGAGATTCGCGATGCTCTTGGGCAATGCGGAGCCAAGAAGACGATGACGACCGAACCCAGCGATCGCGGGGCCGAACTACGCAAGGAGCTCTACGACCTCGTTCAGACGGATGGACGCATCTTCGAGTTCCTCCAGTCAGGTTCGCTCGATGGCATCTGGTATTGGGACCTTGAGGATCCCGAGCATGAGTGGATGAGCCCGAGGTTCTGGGAGACGTTCGGCCACGACCCTGCGCTGCGCACCCACCGTGCGGCGGAGTGGCAGGACATGATCCATCCCGAGGACCTCGAGCTGGCGAAGGCCAATGTGGCCAAGCACATTGCGGACCCCTCGAACCTCTACGATCAGATTGTGCGCTACCGAGGGAGCGACGGCAGCACCGTGTGGGTTCGCTGTCGGGGGATGGCGGTGTTCCGAAACGGCGTGGCGGTGCGGATGCTGGGCGCACACACGGATGTGACCGCGCTCAAGCGCTCAGAGGCGGAGCTCGTGAAGAACAACAAGGCGTTGCGGCAAGCCAACGCCGATCTCGAGGCCTTGGCGTACGCGACCTCGCACGACATCCGTTCGCCCCTGCGGACGCTGGCAGGGCTGCTGCAGATCCTCGACGAGGACCACGGTCGCGAACTCTCGTCCGCGGGCCACGAGGTCCTGGGGTTGGCGGCCGGAGCGGTGGAACGCCTCCAGCGCACGGTGGCGGGGGTCGTGGAGTTCGCCTCTGCAACCTCCGCCGCGCCCGAGTTTGCGGTGGTCGATGTTGACGGCCTCCTCGAGGACATCGTCGCTGACCTTCGGGAGGACATCCTCGCGGTGAAGGCCGAACTGACGGTTGCGCCGATGCCGAGGATACGAGGCAGTGCGCGAGCGCTGAGCCACGTGTTCTCCAACCTCCTCTCCAATGCGCTCAAGTACACCGCTGAGCGATCCCTGCTCCCCCAGATCGAGGTTGGGGTGGACCAGAGCGCTGAGGGATGGACGTTCTTCGTGCGCGACAACGGTCCGGGGATCGAGCCCGCCAACCGCGAGCGATTGTTCAAACCGTTCTCTCGCCTGCACCGCCGGGCGGATGTGCCCGGGGCAGGTTTGGGATTGGCAATCTGCCGCCGCTGCGTCGAACTTCACGGCGGGCGGGTTTGGATCGATGAGGATTACCAGGCCGGGACGCAGGTCAACATCTTCATCCCCACCGCGGAGGGTCCGTGATGCGACCGCTCGAACTTGTCATACTGGTCGATGACGACGACGCGGATAACCACATCCACCGGCGCGCGATCCAGCGTTCGGGCCTGGTGGAGCGCACCAAGGTGTTCACCTCGGCCCTCGACGCCCTCGCTTTCTTCCGTGACACACCCGAGCCGACCGCGCTGGTCTTGCTCGACATCCACATGCCGGTCATGACCGGTTTCGAGTTCCTCGAGGAGTACAACAAGCTCCCGCGGGCGAGCCGGGCCGAGGTGACGCTGGTCATGCTCACCTCATCCGACGCCCGACAGGACAGCGAAGCGGCAGAACTCTACAGCGTCAATGGCTTCGAATCCAAACCTCTGACCACCGCACGATTCCGCGAGCTCGTCGAGGCAAACTTTCCCGATCGGAGGTGACGAGAGCAACGTGGCTTCGGCCAGCGCTCGCTACCCCTCCATCAGTGCGAGCAGCTCTTCTTCGGTGATGAGCTTGACGTTGTAGCCACGGGCCTTCTTGGCCTTGGCGCTGGTTGAGTCCGGGTCCGCGAGCACCAGGTAGGTCAGCTCGCGTGTGACCTTGTCGACGAGTTCGAACCCGGCGTCTTGGAGGGGCTGCTTGTAGTCGTTCTTTTTTTTGCCGCTGGGGAGCTTTCCGGTGATTGCGACCGAGCCCTTGCTGTCGGCGGCTGCGACGACAGCGGCGTCGACGAGCGCCTGGCCGTCGGCGCTCTCCACGGTGACGCCGTGTTCGATCAAGGCATCGATGACATCGGCCACGTTGTCGATGCCGTCCTGCAGGCGATCGCCCATGCTCGGCACGCCCGCTCGCGCGGCGAACTCGGCATCACGAAGCTTTCCGCCCCGCCAGTCGGCCAGGGTGTCCAGCTCGCCGGGAACGGAGGTCAGCATCAGCTCTACGCGCCGGGTGCCCAGCCCATGGATGCCCAAGGAACCCATGAATTGGACGAGTGAGAGTGATCGAGTCTTGTCGATGGCGTCCAGGATCGTCGTCGCCCGCTTCATGCCGAGGCGAATCTCTCGCTCCTGATTGATGATCAGGGAGGCGAGGGCGTCGCGATCTCGATTCAGGGTGTATAGGCCGGCGGGGTTCTCGAGATCCATCTGCTCGATGAGCGCCTGGAGCACCGAGTCCCCAATGCCCGCAATGTCGAGGCCCCTGATCCACCGGGCGATCTTGCCGCTGGATTTCTTGGGGCACTCGGGGTTGAGGCAGACGGTCGCGACGCCGGCCTCGCCGCCGGTGTTGGTGCGGCGGCCGACGTCGCCCTCGCAGAACGGGCACTGCGTGGGCTCTTCGATGGCACGCCGAACGTTCTGTGGGGCGCGCTCCACCACCCGAATTACCTTGGGAATGATGTCGTTGGCCTTGATGACATACACGGTGTCGCCCACGGCAACCCCAAGGCGTTCCACCTCCTCCCAGTTGTTGAGCAGCGCGTTCTGGACGGTCGTGCCTCCGATCTCGACCGGCGCGAGCTTGGCTGTCGGAACCAGCACGCCCGTGTGCCCTCCACCGATCTCGTAGTCGAGCAGCGTCGTCTCCCCGCCCTCGGAGACGAACTTCCAAGCGGTCTGCCCTTTGGGACGATTCGAGGTCATCCCCAGCTTGGTCTGTGCGTCCAGGTCGTCGATCTTCAAGACGACGCCATCGATCCAGAACGGAAGGTCGCCGCGCTCGGTGGCGATGCGGCGATAGTAGGCGACGCAGGATTCAAGTCCCGGGCAGGTCTCCGACGGCATCAGCGTGAATCCCAGGGCCTTCAAGAACTCGGTCTTCTCGGTCTCGGTCGCGAAGACGGTGTCGGGGTCGTCGACGTCGAACGCGTAGACGGTCAGCAGGTGCGCATCTTTGCCGTTCTTGCGGCCCATGATGCCGTTGCCGAGGTTGCGCGGGTTCTTGGCGAGCGTGGGGTCGATGATGGCCCAGTTGGCGACGGTCAGGATGACTTCGAACCGGACGGCACCACGAAAGGGCGTTCCGTTAGGCCGCTGCACGAGAACGGGTAGGCCATGGAACTTGACCGCGTTGGCGGTGATGTCCTCGCCTTCGATACCGTCGCCCCGAGAGATGGCCTGCTCGAGTCGACCGTTCGCGTAGTAGGCGGCCGCGCTGGCTCCATCACCCTTGAGCGACGCATGGATGACCGGACTGCCGTTCTTGGTGAACCAAGTCTCGAACTCCTCTTCCGTGTTGACCTTGCTTTGGCTGCCCATCGGCATCCGGTGACGGGCCTTGGTGAGGATCGCGTCCGCGGAGACGGGAGCACCCACGAGGGCGAGCACGTCGTCGTCGGGGTCGATGGCCCGCAGCTCGTCCTCGAGGGCGTCGTACTCGGCATCGGTCATGATGGGCTGACCGCCGAAGTAGTAGGCCTGCTTGGCCTTGAGGATTGTGTTGCGCAGCCAGGTCCGGCGCTCGGCGTCGTCCATGGCGCCGAGACTACTTCGTCCGCCGGTGTCGCGGCCAGCCCCAGTCGGGATCGAAGGTGCAGACGTGGAGAACGATCATGCCCAGGCTCAGATCGGCGAAGTCGATGAGGACGACCAAGCCCAGGTGCATGCCGAGCATGCCGGCCCAAAGCCACGGGCGGGCGCGTTTCACCAGGGCCAAGGGGGCGAATGCGATCTCAAATCCAAGGGTGCCCCAGCTGAGGGCCTTGAGGGCCACCGGCGGCGCGGACAAGAAGAGCTCGCGAAGGAATCCCGGGTGGGCCAGAGGATTGCTCAGCACATAGAAGAACGCCTGCCCGTCGACCCACGAGGGGGCGGCGAGCTTGGTGATGCCGCTGTAGCTGTAGCCGACCGCCATGGAGATCCAGAGCGCGCGAAGAACGGCGGGGGGCCACGCCTTGGCGTGCACGCGCTGGGGCGAGGCGGCCCAAGCGAAGAGCAGCAGGCCGATGTACGGCATGGCAGGGTTCGCGATCAGGGGGTTGCGACCGAACAGGCACGCGGAGATGAACAAGGCGATCCCAGCCGCGAAGCGGTCGCGCGTCCCTGCGACGATTGCGACCCCGGCCATGGCGGCCACGAGGACGAGCGCGACGACGACGCTTGGCGCATCGCACAGGGCGAGCACGTTGGGGAAGGCGTGCAGCAGTGGGCTCGCGGCGCCTTCGGGCAGCATGCCGCGGTTCGAGAAGACCTCCGCGGACCACGGAAGCAGCGCAGCGAAATGGACCGCGACGTACGATCCGAGCGTGACGCGGACGGTGGTTCGAAGATCAAGCATGGCCTCGGGCCTCGGCGCAGTGGACGGTTTGCGGGGGGATGCTTGGCGTGCCCGGGCGCGCCTGGTACTCGAGCGTCACATCGGAAGCGACGGTGTCGGGATCGAAGCCCAGCTCGGCGAGCAGCGGGCGTTCACCGCACAGCGATTGCTGGGCGATGGCCTCGAACATCGGGGAGAGCAGGGGCTGGCGCCGCGCCTCGGGCAGGAAGACCACCACCGCGCCATAGGCGTTGCGCCGGTTGTACGCGCCGCGAAGCCGCTCCCCATCGGGCCGCAGGGGGATCGCGTGGGCGTGGCCCTGCAGGTCGGTCCAGCGAAGCGTGACCTGGGTCGAGAAGGGTTCGAACTCGCCGAAGGCTGTGAACACTTTGGGTGCTGGGCTTGCCCCGGTGGCGGCTGCAACCCCGCCGACAGCCGTCCAGCCGAGCGGGTCGGCGGCCATCCGGACTAGGCCCAGGCCCAAGACCGCAGCTGCCACACCGCTGGGGCGGGGTGCGCTGTCGTCGTTGACATCCACTCCCAGCAGCATCGCGCCGAGCCTCGCCTCGCGGTGGGCATCGAAGCCGCAGTCGGCATCGAAGACCTCTGGGTTCTCGAACGTTCCGAAGATGATGTCCCAAAGAGGCAGGTCGCTGTAGTTGTTGGCGTGTCGAGACCTCTGGTGATGGACGCAGTGCATCTCTGGGCGCTGGAAGATCCAACCCATCCACCGCGGTGTGCGAACGTTCCAGTGGTAGACGAGCTCGGCCAGACCGGTGATCAACACCGCGACAGCGCCCGCCTCGGGGCTGACGCCGACCAGCCCGTACAAGATCGCCGAGCTGAGCAGGGCATTGATCCCGATCTCCAGTGGGTGCTTGTAGAAGCTGGTGACGATCTCCAGTCGCGTCGGGCTGTGGTGCAGCTGATGAAGTGACCTCCACAACCAGTCGACCTGATGGCGGGCGCGGTGCCACCAGTAGTAGATGAAGGTGATCGCCAGGTAGCCCACGGCTGCGCTGGCGAGGGTGCCCAGCCCGCTGAGGTCCCACGGCGCCAACCGGCTCCACCACTGGTCG
Source organism: uncultured Nannocystaceae bacterium (assembly GCA_964352485.1). Taxonomy (GTDB): domain Bacteria; phylum Myxococcota_A; class Polyangia; order Nannocystales; family Nannocystaceae; genus CAJXVA01. The sequence continues at coordinate 7,822 of CAYGTG010000303.1, forward strand.
AGGGTGGCGCCCAACAGGAACACCGAGGCCGCCTGGACACCGTTGAGGGCGACGGCGCGGGCAAGGAAGCCCGGCGCGCGCGGGAGGTGGCGGCCAGGCCGGACCCGCTCGACGGCGACCATCGCTGCGGCGGCTCCGAGGACGATCAGCGGGATGTTCACGGACCCGAGTCAAAGCAAGCCCCGCGCCCAGCGTAAGTCGCCGAAAAGACTGTCAGGCGGAGACGATGTCCGTACGACAGGTGTACATGCATCCGCGTAAAATGATCATGCGCGTTGCGAGCGGTGCCGCTATCGCTCGAAAACGCTCAGGTCCCACAGGGGCCCCGCGGTGCAGCAGCCATCTTGTCCTTCGTCGACAACCCGATCTACAACGACATTCAGTGCGGCAACGGCCCCGCCAACGACGCC
>CAYGTG010000304.1:0-8230 GCA_964352485.1 uncultured Nannocystaceae bacterium
GAGCGTGTCGGGGTCGACGCTGGGTCCCCACCTCTGCCCACCGACACCGCCTTCGTCGGGATAGCCCGTCGGCTCCAGCGCGACCAGCGAGTCCGCCGGGAGCTCGTGAAGACATTCCAAGGGGTCGTCTGCGCCCTCGCAGCCACTGTTTTGCAGCAGCGGTGTCGACATCTGCTCGGCGTACGTGGCCGCCCCCCGATGGTTGCACGCACCGCTTTGGATGATTGCCCCTCGAAAGAGTCCGGCCGCATCCGGGGCGCCCAGCAGTGTGCACGTGTTGACGGCCCCCGCAGACTCACCGAACACCGTGACGCGCTGCGGATCCCCACCGAAGCCGGCGGCGTTGTCCTGAACCCACCGCAACGCGGCGATCTGATCTCGCAGGCCGAAGTTCACTGCAGGAAGGTCCGGATCGGTCAACCATCCCAGCACCCCGAGGCGATAGTTGAACGTCACGACCACCTGATCTGCGGCCGCCGCGAGCTTCGCACCGTCGTACAGCGGGTCGGAGCCGGAGCCGACTGCGTTGCCGCCTCCGTGAATGAACACGAGCACGGGCCGCGCGCCCTCGTTGGCCGCCGGTGTCCACACGTTGAGATAGAGGCAGTCCTCGTTTCCGATGACGGGTCCGGACGCAGACTCGAGCTGTGGGCACTGCGGGCCCAACGCATCCGCAACCATCAGGTCGGTCCAACACTCCGGGAGCTGCGGTGGCATCCAGCGGGCCTGCCCAACCGGAGCCGCGACGTAGGGAATCCCCAGGAACGCCAGGGGCCCTTGTTCGGTCGGCGCGCCTTCGACGGGACCCCCGGTGGTGAGCACGATGCGCTCGGTGGGCTCGATGTCCACCGCGCACGCATCCTGCCCGGTGCTACCCACGGTCGTCTCGGCCGAGTCCGTCGTGCCCCCGTCCGCGCTGGACTCGCCCGAACCAGACACCGGGCCGAGCGTCTCGCCAGAGGTGGATGTCCCCGAGCTTGGCGCCGCCGTGTCCGTCCCCGCGTCCGGACCGCCGTTGCCCGCGGGCGCGCCACAGCTCGCCAGCAGTCCCAAACCCAACACCTGAAGCGCTCGCATCGTCCTCATCCCCTCCGCGAAGTTAGCAATTGGCGTGCCACCCATCACCCCATAGGACCCATGGGCCCTTGCTTGGGCGAGCGTTGCGTTTCGCCGCAGTGGAACCGGGCTGACGATGCACGCCGCAGCGCTCAGGAGGCCTCACGCGCCGACGCGCGACGACGATGTCCAGGGTGAGCACGTCCATCCGGCCTCCCGCCGGCTGCCACCGCCAAGCTCTCGATGCCGGGCTGAGGGCCAAGTGGTAGGATGTGCGCACGGTGTTGGGAATGGGTGCACAGCGAACCGGTTTGTTGGTCTTGGCGGCGTGGACCGTCGCCTGCGGTGGGGACGATGCTCGCGAAGAGGACGGGCTGACGCAGGGCGTCTCAGTCTCGTTCACAGCCGGCTCCGCCGATGTCAGCGGCGGCGAGGAGGAGTCTGGCGAAGCCGATTCCGGTGGCGGCAACACCGACAACCCCACAACGGCATCGGCCGGAGGAGAGGGCGGGGTCATCGGGTGCGACGAGCTCATCGACGAAGCCGAACTCGGACCCCGGCCCCAAGACATCATCTTCGCGGTCGACACCTCGGCATCGATGATTCAAGAGGCAGCGTTCGTGCAGCAGCAGATGAACTCGTTCTCGATTCAGATCGACGCGGGACAAGTCGATGCACGCTTCATCCTTCTGGCGGACTACGCGTTCCTGATCAGCCCTGGGATCTGCATCGATCCGCCGCTGGGCTCGGGAGGCTGCCCGACGATGGACTCCAACCCGCCGGACTTCCTGCATGTCCCCGACAGCGGCATCGGCAGCAGCGACGCCCTGCTGCGCCTGATCGAGATGTATCCCGGCTACTCCCCGCTGCTGCGGCCCAACGCGCTGACGCACGTGGTCGTGGTCACCGACGACAACTCCTCCATGACCGCGGCCGACTTCAGCGACCAGTTCTCGGCCCTCTCCGAGCACTTGGGCAACTTTGTCTTTCACGGGATCGTCAGCTCGCTCGACCCCGATGGCCCTGCGTGCGGGTCGTGCTGCGCGCTGGGAGCCAGCCAGGGCACCGTCTACCAAGAGCTGATCACGCTCACCGGGGGCGTCGAAGGCAACCTTTGCGACCAGGAGTTCCAGCCGGTCTTCGCCGCCGTGGCCCAGCAGGTCATCGGTGGCGCGTCGCTCGCGTGCAGCTACCAGATCCCCGACCCCCCCGACGGCGAGGTGTTTGACCCCGACGAGGTCAACGTCGAGTTCGAGGACAGCGGCGGTGTCCCCCTATCCATCGGACGCGTCGACTCCGAAGCCGCGTGCGCGGGCGTGGCCCAGGGCTGGTACTACGACGATCCCCTCGACCCCTCACGGATCATCGTGTGCCCGCAAACCTGCGACACGATCCGCGACTTCGAGGCCGGCAAAGTCGCGATCAAGTTCGGCTGCGAGACGATCCCTGCAGCCTGAGGCCGGGGCCATCTTCGTGGCCGGAAGCCCTCCGCTGCGGCTACGAAGCGTGGCTACGTCAAGGCAGCGGCCGCGCGCACCTTGTCGGCCAAGACCTTGTCGCTCGCGAACATGACCCCGCAGTCGGCGAGGAAGAGCGTGTCCGGTCGATTCAGCGGGAGCGGTTCTCCCGCGAACGTCGTCGCCACGCCTCCAGCCTCTCCAAAAAAGCATGCCGTGGCCGCGAAGTCCCACAAGCACCCGCCGCCACGTCCCGCTCGAGGAAGCTTGAAGTACACAGCGGGCGGGAAGGTGAGCGCACTCCAGGCGTTGAGCACCGCGGCCTGGCCCACGTGGATCGACACCGAACCGAGCTGCTCGGCGATACGCCGACTCTGTGGCACGTCGTCGAAGCTCCGGTCCCCGAAGACCTGCATGACGCCCGAGCGGGTCCACGGCCACCACTCTTCGCCGTCGACGATCAGGCCGCCGTCGAGGACGGCCTTGGCCCGATGCCCGGAGAGCACGTCCTGCATCACCCCGATCAGGGGGACGCCGTCTTGGCGCACCAGGGCGATTGAAACTGCAGGACCTGGTTTCCCCTCGAGATACGCGAGTGTCCCGTCGAGCGGATCGATGCACCAGAACGCGGGGGCCGTGAGCCGCGATCCGTCATCCTCACGCTCTTCGGTCAGAAGCCCCAAGCCTCCCAGCACCGGTTGCAGCGCATCGATGATGATCGCCTCACTCTCGCGGTCGACCTCCGTGACGACTTGCGATGCCGCGCCGTCCCCCCCGTCCTTGTGCTCGAGCACGGCCGGACGTCTGCCCTTGATATGCGCGGCGGCCTTGGCAGCCGCATCTTCCGCGAGCGTCGCCAGCCGCCAGAGTTCATCATGATCTTCGTTCATCGTCATCCAAGACCTGGCGCGCCAGGCTCTCGCTGTATCCGTGAATTTTGGGATGGCCTGGGCTCCATCCCTGCAAGAACCGATAGAAGTCGGTCCAAGCGACCGGGTAGAGGGTACGCCAACTCTCCTCCAGCGCGTCGGTATCGACGCCGCGGGCGACTTTGCGCAGGACACCAAAGTAGTGGTCGAGCATGCTCGGCACCACGTCCTTCGCCTCGCGCTCCCCCACGCAGCTGCTGATGAAGTACGCCACGTCTTTCATCCCGCAGCCGCCTCCAACGTACTGGAAGTCGACGCCCGCAACCTCCCCAGGCTCCCCGAAACAGAAGTTCGCCAGCTTCGCATCACCGTGCACGAGCGTCTGAAACGGTGCCTCACGCAGACGCTGCGCAATCCGAGCGGCAGCGTCCTTGAGCCGCCCGGACGGAAGCGCGTCCCACTCGTCGGGCCGCGTGTCGAGATGCCAGTACGTGCCTTCGGACCACAACCCCTCCGGCTCGTGGCCCAGAAACGTCGCGTGGAAGTTGGCGAGCCAAGACAGACAACCCAGGAGGTCCTCGAGGGTCACCCCGGCTGAGCGACGCGGAAAACCCGAGGCGTCCAGGTCCTCCAGAGCCAGAAGGACCCCGTCCTGCGTCGCCTGGGTCCCCAGGCACTTCGGGACTCGGCATGACGCGTTGCAGCGCGGCGCATGGTGTTCGTACCAGGCGGACTCGACCGCGTAAGACTTCACCTTGCGCGCGTGTCCTCGATCGGTCGCCCACCCGCGCGGGTGCGCTTGGCCCGTGGGCCAGCGGACGTGCTTGACGATCACGCTGGGGATTGGGCCACCAGCAAGAGTACAGCGCACAATTGTCCCGTAGCCGCTCCACAACGTCTGCATGGGCTGCGTCTGCGTGACCGCGTCTGCGCCCGTCGTCTCACAGACCCATGGCTTCCAGGCTTCCACGTCAGCGCTCGATGAAAGCGTCGTGAACTCGGTGCTTGCAGACGAGGCACGAGGCGCCATGTCTAGACCTTCTCACAACGCAAGCGCGCGCGCCCTGTCTACTCGTGTCGCAGCGCTTCGATCGGATCGAGGCGTGATGCCCGTATCGCTGGATACAGCCCAGAAACCAGACCCACGCTCACCGAGACCCCGGTCGACAGCAGAATCGAGCTTGCGGTCACCACCGTCGGCCAGTCCGCGTAGAACGCGACGGCGTAGGCAATGCCCATCCCAAGCGTGATGCCGGCCAGCCCGCCGAGGAACGACAGGGCAAACGAGGTCAGCAAGAACTGAAAACGGATGTCCCGTCTGCGGGCCCCCACCGCGCGACGAATCCCGATCGCCCGCGTCTGCTCGAGGACCGAGGCGAGCATGATGTTCATGATGCCGATGCCACCGACGAGCAGCGAGATGCCCGCAATGCAGCCCATCACGATGTCGAACAGCCGCTGCGTCTGACGACTCTGCTCGAGCAGCGCGGCTGGGACCACGATTTCGTAGTCGCTCTCCCCTCCGTGCAAGCGCTGCATCAACCCTCCGACGACTGCCGCGACCTCGGTGGGCGACGCCCCCTCGTGGGTGCGGATGACGATCTCCTCCAGCGGTGCGTCCAGCGGATCGCGGTCAAACTTGCGAAGGCCGGTGGACAGCGGGAGGTAGATCTCGCGCGCCGTCGAAGCCACCGCCACGCCTTCGATGGAGTTGTCCTCGGTGCTCTCGGGGGCCAGGACTCCGACGACCTCGAGCCACACATCGTTGATCTTGACGTGACGCCCGACCGCCGGCTCGGGGCCGAACAACTCGCGACGGGCCGCAGACCCAAGCACGGCCACCTGCGCGTGCTCGCGTTCATCTCGAGCGTCGATGAACCGCCCTTCGCCGAGCTCGAGCAGGGTCAGCTCGGCGTGCAAAGGCGAGACGCCAAACACCGAGGCCTCGGTCTTTCCGCCCGGAGCATGGATCGCATAGGTGTCGACCTTGAGTCTTGGGACCACGTAGTCCAGATCTGCAACGGCCTCTTTGATCGCATGAACGTCGCGCGGGGAGACACCAATCGACTTCTTGCGAATCTCGAGCAGGTCTTCCTTCTCGAAGTTCTTCGCGCGCACGAGCACGTTGCGAACCCCCATCCGATCGATGAGGTCCATCGCTTGCTGCTCGGCACCGGCACCGATCGACAGCATGGAGATCACCGCCCCAACGCCGAACATCATGCCAAGCATCGTCAGGGCCGAGCGCAGCTTGTGCGAGGCGAGGTTCTCCACCGCAGCGAAGAACGCATCTGCGGGCCGCATCATCGTGGACCTCCCGGAGCCTTCGGGCGCTCGTCCGACTTCCCGCCGTCGCTCCCGCCCAGCAGCGCGTCGGCATCCTCGTTGGGATCGCGCAGGGCAACCTCGTCGCCCGCCTCAACCCCGGATGTGATCACGACGCGGCCTGCACTGGCGGTGCCAAGCTCGACCACGGTCGCATCGAACCCGCCGACGCTTCGCTTGTAGACGATGCTCTTGCCGTCCTCATCGAAGATCGCCTGCCGCGGGACAACGAGAGCCTCGGGCTCCTCGACGAGGATGGTCGCCTGGACGCGCTGACCGATCCGCATGGTGTCGGGGTCGGTCGTGGCAAGCTCGAGCGTCACGCCGAAGTAGTGCACCGGCACGTCGTGGTGCTTGGGCTGCGCCAGCGTGTCCATCTTCTGGAGCGTGGCCTCGTAGGTGTGGGACGGATGCGCATCGATGACAACCTCGGCCGGCAGCCCGGCCACGAGGTTTCCTGCGTCGGCCTCCAGAACGTGAACCTTGGCCTCGAGCACCGCCACATGGGGGAGCTCGGCCAGCTTCTGGCCTCTCCAGACCGTGTCGCCGACCCGGATCGGATCTCCACGCCAGTTTCGTTTCAGCACCAGGATTCCGTCGTGCGGGGCCTTGACCTGCAGCTTGGCCAACCCCTCCTCCGCGCGCTCGACCTCGCGGGAGGACAGGTTCTTCTGGATGGAGAGGAGGTCGATCTGCTTCGAGGAGACGGCACGCTCGATGTCCTTGACGCGCCGGGCGTGGCGAGCCTTGGCTTCCGCCAGTTCGACATCGATCGTCGACTCGACGATCTCGTTGCGCGAGAGGATGTCGGCGTCATCCGTCTCGAACTCGCGCGCCACCGCAGCCTCAGAATCGGAGAGCGCGGCGGTCACATCTCGCTTGGCCTCGTTCGCCCGAGCCGAGACGCCTTCCTTCTTCATTTGCTTGGTGGAAGACGAGACGTCGTCTTGACTGTCGGCCAGCGTACGCTCCATCTCCGACGCGTCGAACTCGACCACCAGGTCCCCCTCCTTGACGATCTGACCGTCGTCGGCAACCCATGAGATCTTCATGGGCCGCTTGGAGTCCTGGGGCGCGGTGATCGACGTGGCTTCGACCGCTGCCAGCAGGCCCTCGGCTCGAACGCGGCGGACGAAGGTCGCGGCCGGCTCGACCTCAAAGGTGGGAACCTCCGCCTGGAGCACATCGCCAAGACAACCGGTGCTCGCGGCCATGGCAGCGAGGCCGGACGCCATGAACGCGCGCCGGTTCACGAGGAGACCTCCGAAGGCAACACGACCTCATCCCCCTCCGCCAGGCCGCGCAGGACCTCCACCTGGTCGCCGGTGCGGCGCCCCAGCTCGACCGGAACCTCTTCGGAGCTCATCCCCTGGGTCCGGCGCACAACCGGGCCCTGCGGCGTGGGAACGATCGCTTCGAGCGGGAGAAGCAGCGCATTTTCGATGCGTTCGGACTCGACCGTCCCCCGAAATCGCATGCCCGGGCGAAGCTTCACGGCTTCGTTGGGCTCGAGTTCGATGCGAACATTAGCCACCTTGAGCGGGTTCTCCGGCGAGGCACGGCGTACGGTCCGAGAGATCTCGATGATGCGGCCCCGAATCTCGACGTCGGCCTGTGCATCCAGCCGCAGCGAAACCCATTGGCCCACGGCAACCTTGCTGACATCGACTTCGTCGACCTGACCTTCGCCCTCCATCTCATCGAGAGACGCCAGCGAAATGACCGGCTCGCCGCGCCACGCCGTGTCTCCCACCTTTTTCTTCTCACCGCGCCAGTTCGACTCGTAAATGACCGTCCCGGTGCGCGAGGCCTTCACGGCCATCCCATCGATCGACGCGGAGATCTCCTCGACCCGCTCCTGCGCGCGGTCCCGTTTGCTCCGCCAGCGACCCACGTCGAACTGGTCCCGACGACTCGCAGCCTTGGCCTTGGTCTTCTGAAATTGCACCTTCTTGCGCGCGAGTCCGAGGTCGAGCTTGGCCTTTTCGAGCTCGATGACCGCGGTGATGCCGGCGGGAGCCTCCGCCTTGAGGTCGGCCTTGCGCAGCTCCGCTTTCGCTTCGGCCAGCGCCAAGCCCTCGTCCTCTCGAGCCATCTTGGAGGTCGAGACCTTCATCTTGAGCTGCGTGTTCGCGGTGTCCCGTTCGGCCTCTTTTTGGTCGAGCCTCTGCTTGAGTTCGGTAGTGTCGAGCATGAGGACCGGCTCGCCTTCCTCCGCCACGCCGCCTTCTTCGGCCATCATCGCGATCTTGTAGTTCCATACCCCGGAGATCGACGGCGCCGTGACGCGGACCGAATCGAGCGCCTTCATCTCTCCGGAGACCTCCACGCCGATCACCAAGACCCCACGCTCCACGGCAACGGTCTTCGCGTCGGCGAGTTCGGAGGACGCAGCGTCGCACGCGAGGATAGACGCGGCGAGCAGCAGCGCGAGCATCCGTTTCATGCTGCACCTCCGGGTGTACGAACGCGGTCGCCCAGAGTCCGTCCGCCGAGTCCACCCGCCAAGCGTTCACTGTCGTC
>CAYGTG010000305.1:0-8201 GCA_964352485.1 uncultured Nannocystaceae bacterium
TGTCTGATGTGTATTTGAGAGCGGCTTTTTTAGCGTGGTAGCTGCCCTCGCTGTCGGCACGCATCAGATCTCCGCCCGCGCAGCCGGCGGCAAGGAGGACGAGGAGTGAGGCGAGCCGGCAAGACATGGGTTCTCCCACCCTGACGTCCCACATCGACGACAGTTGCACACCCCGGTGACATTCGTGCGATACGAAACCGCATGCGGGTCGCCGCACTTTCCGATTTGCATGTCGGCCTGGATCAGCGGACCGACGCGTTCGGCCACGAAGTCTCCGTGTTTACGGCGTTTTTGGACCAACTGATCGCGACCCACGACCGGGTCGTGCTCGTGGGCGACGTGTTCACCGCAGACCACGCGGCCGTGTGGGGAGCCTCGCACGCCCGCGCGCACCTTCGGCGCATTCTCACCCGGGCCCCATGGCTCGCCGACCGCCTCGCGGACCCGCGCGTGCACTACGTCCGCGGCAACCACGACCTCGCGGCCGGCCATGTGCTCGGCGCCGCCGAGCGGGTGTTGCTCTCCTGTGGTGCGGTGCGGGTCCTGTTCGTGCACGGTCATCAGTTCGACCCAGTGGCTCGCCGCGCGCTGCGTCTGGCCCAAGCGGCCACCTGGGCCACCGGCCGTATGCGCGCCGCCGGAGCGCCCAGGATTGCCCAGTGGTTCGAGGACCGGGATGTGGCGATCAAGGACGCCCGCTTCCGAGGCGCCCTGGGTCCCTACGCCCGGGCCGCGAACACGTTGTGCCGAGACGAGCGGTTGTCCGCGGTGGTGATGGGCCACACCCACGCCGCTCGGGTCGACCCGGTGGAGCACGGGTTGTCGCTCAACACGGGCACCTGTTCGGGCGGACGACGCGAGATGGTCAGCCTCGACCTCGAAGCCGGCACGGGCACGCTGACCCGTGGTTTTGAGCGCGTTCCAATCTCGCTCTTGAAATAGTGGTCTGGTGACCCTATATTAAGGTCGTGCTCCCCTGGCAGTCCCCTTCGTCTCTCGCCACCGATGCCTACAAGTACTCGATGGCGCAGGCGGGCTTTCCTCTGCGGCAAGAGACATTCTACTTCTCGTTCCGCCGCGGTGGGCCTCAGTTTGTGCCGTTCGACCTCGCGGCGATCGTACGCGAGATGCTGGCTGAAATCGCCCCTACGCTCGAAGATCTCGAGTTCGCGCGGGCCAGTGGCTACGCGATGTCCGACGCGATGGAACATGCCCTGCGGGCGGGTGCGTCCGCGGTCGAGATCTGTGCGGTGCCCAAGGGCGTTTGGGTGCTGGAGCGCGAGCCCATCCTCAGCGTCACGGGTCCGAGCTTTCTCGTCTCCTGGCTGGAGCCGATGCTGCTGTGGCTCAACTTTCCGATCCAGCTCGCGACGGCGTTCAAGCTGGGAGAGGTCGACGCAGCCATGCGCACCGCGACGTGTGCGGAGCACGAGCAGATCATTCGCGCGGTGGCCCAAGCGGTCCACTGTGATCCCGGAGCGATCACGCGCGAGGACGACGCCTACCGGGCCCGGGTGAAGGACGGTGTGGCGGCGTTGGTCGATGCCGTGGGCAGCCCCGATCGCGTGTTCGAGGTCGGCATGCGCTCGGCGGTCTGCATGCAACAACACGAGCTCGCGTTGTCTGCCTGTGCCGAGGCGGGGGTGATGCGGACCAGCAACATGCACCTCGCGCGCTCGTTGGGAATGACCGCGGTCGGGACGATGGGGCATGAGCACGTGCAGCGGTGGGGGGACGACCTCGCGGCGTTCGAGGCCATGCGAGACATGCGGTCGTCTCCGCCGAGCTACCTGCTGGATACGTTCGACACGATGGGATCGGGCATCGTGGCTGCGGTGGCGGTGATGCGTTCGCGGGAGCACAAGTGCTCGATTCGCTACGATTCGGGCAACAAGTTCGTCCAATACCTTCACGCGTGCGAGCTGCTCTCGGCCGCCGGACTCGAGCCTTCGCATGTCCTCGAAGACAGCTTGGACCTCATGGCCACGGTCCACTTCGAGCAGCTTCGCGAGTTCACGCAGTGGCCCCGCGAAAAGCAGCTGTACGGATATGGTGGCAGCATTGTCGCGAAACCAGCCTCGAACCCGCTCACCCGAGATCGGGTCAGTGCGGTCTTCAAACTCACCCAGACCGGCAGTCAACCTCGGATGAAGTTCGGCAACGAGCGTGGCCTTGGAAAGCAGTCGGTGCCCGGACTCCCCGTCGTGTGGCGACGGCTTCGCGGCGACGGTCCGCTGGGAATCATCGCGCAAGCCGGCGAGACCGCTCCCGAGGACTATGCCGTCCTCAGCGGCAACGAAGACCTGGTCGAGACGCTCCGCCTGTGCAACGCCCACGAGTTGCCGCGCATGCTCACCGCGGAAGGGTTGAGCGCGACCTCGCCGCCAAGTCCGGCAACCGAGGCGCTCACCGAGCAGGTCTCCGCGGCCCGCGTTGGAGTCGCACCATGAGCGGGCCTCGGCGCATCCTGATCGATGTCGACACCCAGCACGACTTCGTCGACCCCGCCGGAGCGTTGTATGTCCAAGGCGAAGCCGCCGTGCCTGAGGCCATCGCGATGCTGCTGAAGGAGGCTGAGGTCAGCGGAACTCCGATCTTGGGCTCGGTGGACTCCCATGCCTACGATGCGTGGGAGTTCGAGGCCAACGGCGGTCCGTTTCCTCCTCATTGCATCAAGGGCACGCCCGGTTGGTTGCGCGTGCATCCTCAGCTTCCTGCCCGGACGCGTTTCGTGCCGATGCAAGTTGTCTCGCCCGGCGTCCGCAACTTGGTGGGAGAGTCGGTCCAAGGCGAAGGGCCTCGAGAATTGGATGCGGCCGCACTGGCGGCGGAAGCCCTCGGTGGCGTCGGTCTGTACTTCGAAAAAGAGGTCTACTCGTTGTTCGACAACCCCGCGGCGGCACCCATCGTCGCTGCGTTGGTCGAGGCTATGGGAGGTTCCGACGCCGTGGTGTTCGACGTGCTGGGTTATTGCACCGGTGGCTACTGCGTCGATGCGGCCGCTCGCGGGCTCGCCGAGCGCGGCTACGCCGTTCGGGTGTTGTCCGACGCGACGGCAGCGATCGGAGGACCGCAGGGCGCGGAGGCCTCTCGCAAAGCGCTCACCGAAGCGGGGGTCCAGTGGGTCTGAGCGGCGCTCGCGGAAGCTCGAAGAAGGGGGAGCGAAAGACCGGTTTTCGCTACGACTATGCGCGTCCGTCGGTGACGGTCGACATGGTGGTCTTTACCGTCGTCGACCTCGACCTCAAGGTCCTGTTGATCGAACGAGGCGTCCCGCCCTTCAAAGGCGATTGGGCGCTCCCGGGAGGCTTCGTCCGGGCGGGCAACGGGACGGACGAGCCGGGGGAGGACGTCGACGATGCCGCCGTCCGCGAGCTGCAAGAAGAGACGGGACTGAGCGCGCGGGACGTGTTTCTCGAGCAGCTCTACACCTTTGGGCGGGCGTCTCGGGACCCGCGCGGTCGCGTGATCTCGGTCGCCTACTACGCGCTGGTGCCGGCCGACCGGATCCCGCGTGTGAAGGCCGGAGACGATGCGGTCGACGCGACCTGGGTCTCCGTTTCGCGGCTTGACCGGGTCGATCTTGCCTTCGACCACCGGGAGATCATCGCCGTTGCCGTGGAACGAATCGCGGGCAAGATCGAGTACGATCTGCGGCTGGCGATGAGCCTCGGCCCACGGTCGTTCACCAAGGCGGAGCTTCGGCGGGTGTTCGAAGTCGTCACCGGCAACGACTACGACAAGAGCAACTTCAACAAGCGTTTCAACCGGATGAGCGAAGACGGCGTCATCATCGATGCGCCAGGCAAGCGCACCGCGGCGGGACCGGGTCGGCCCGCGCACCTGTACGCGTTCGCCGAAGCTCGCCACGCTGGCCTGTAGCCGCCCGCCTCCAGGCCGGGTCGGTTCAGGGGCAGGGTCAGGGTCAGGGGTCGTTGAACTCGAGCCGGTAGCCGACCCCGCGGACGGCCCGGAACGCGAACTTGCGGTCCTGGGTCCAGCCGAGCTTCTTCTTCAGGTTCGAGACGAAGTTGTCCACGGTCCGCGGGTCCACCCGGACGTTCCCCCAGACCTTGTCGAGAATGACCTCGCGCGCCATGGCCTCGCCGCGGTGGGCGACCATGAACACCAGGAGATCGAACTCGGTGCGGGTGAGGTCGACGGGCTCGCCTCGGGCGTCGAGCACCGTGCGCGCGCTTCGATCGATCACGACGCCGTCGAGGTCGAAGGTCGTCTCTGAAGCCTTTGCGGCGACCTCGGTGGACGCGCCGCCGCGGCGGCGGAGCAATGCCCGGACCCGCGCGAGCAGCTCCCGCAGGCGATAGGGCTTGGTGAGGTAGTCATCCGCCCCGGCGTCGAAGCCGGTGACCACGTCATCCTCGAGGCTGCGTGCGGTGAGCATCAGGACGCCGGCGCGGGAGCCTTGAGCACGAAGCGCTTTGCAAACCTCGTATCCGCTGATGCCCGGCAGCATGATGTCGAGGACGATCACATCGAACGTCCTGGTGCGCGCCAGCTCGATGGCGCTCTCGCCGGTCGATGCATGCGCGACTTCGAAGCCCTCGTACTCGAGGTTGTCGACCAGGGGAAGGCGAAGGTTCTCGTCGTCTTCAACGACCAGGATGCGTTCGATCATGAAGGCTCCTCTTGCAGGATAGACGCTGGGAACCGCAGCCGGAAGGTGGTTCCGCTGTCGTCGGAACGGGCGATCTCGAGGTCTCCGTCGTGCGCCTGCATGATCTGCCGACAGATCGACAGCCCCAGTCCGCTGCCGCGCGCCCGCGTACCGCGACCCCGATAGAAGTCGGTGAAGACCTTGTTTCGCTCGGCGAGCGGAATGCCGACTCCGTTGTCGGTGAAGGTCATGACCCAACCGTCCGCGGTGAGTTCCGCATGTACGAAGAGCTCGATCGGATCACGCTCGCAGTAGTTGCACGCGTTCTTCGCCAGGTTTCGCAGCAACAAGCGAAGCAGCTCGGGGTCTGCCCAAAGGCGGACGTCGGTAAGCCCCTCGCTTCGAAACTCGACCGGTCGGGACGCGAGGCCCGCCAAGTCGTCGCCGAGTTGTGCGACCAAGTCTCGGCCATCGACCTCTTCACATCGGGGTTTCCAACGCCCTTTGTCCAGTCGGTTGAAAGACAGCAGGTTGTCCACGAGGAACGCCAAGTCGTCGCTCTCTCGGACGATACGGGAGGGATAGTCGCGCGCGCCCGGCAGACCCTTGGTCCGCCGCTCGAGGGTTTCTGCCATGAGGCGGATCGAGGCCAGGGGCGTACGCAGCTCGTGGCTGACTGCGGCGACGAAGTTGCTCTTGAGTTCGACGAATCGGAGCCGCCGGGACTGCAGCACACCGGCGAGAACGACCAGCACCGAGGCCAGCACGGCGCACAGCACGACGAATGAGGTCTTCAGCCAGAACCGCTGGTCCGCTTGGTCGGCGGCACGTTCGAGGCGAGGGGCGACGACCGGGATGCGGAGGCTGGAGAGCTCGAGACTGGCGGTCGTAACCTGGGGGGATAGCAAGCCGTCCTCTGGCTCGAGCAGACCCTTGGTCCGCATCTCTTCTTCGACACCCAGCACGGCTTCGTCGAGGTCGACCTCGGTCCCAAGCAAGACCTCGGCGGTGCGAGGGCGAACGAAGACCCGTCCGTGGTCGAGCAACATTGGGCCACTGGCGCGCGCCGGAACGAACATGTCGCGAGGACGCTCGTCGCGGCGCATCAAGAAGTCGTCGACGCGGACACCGGAGAGTCGACTCAACGCGATCACGCGGTCCGAGAGGAAGGTGAAGTCGGGCTCAGAGAACCTGGAACGCCGCTCGAGCAGGGCCCGCTGCAGACCCTCGATGGCCAGCGCCCCGCGGCCGTCTCGAAGACCGCGCCGCAGGGCGTCCTCCATCAGCACGGGATCGGGCTGGCTTCGGGTCAGCAGGTCCAGCGCGGCGACCCGGGCGACGATGTCGAGTCGCGAGTCGATGACGTGAAGCGTGCGGTGGCGGAGGATCTCCCGGAACGAGCGCTCGATCGGGTTGGGGTCTCCCTCCTCGATCGCATCGCGAAAGTCGGTGAAGAGCACAAGACGGTCAGCCCACGGCGTCTGTGGTTCGGCTTCGATGGGCGCGCCGCTGCGCAGTGCTTGGTAGAGATCCTGGGCCGGGGTGTCGGCGCCGTCGCGAGGGCCCGGTCGCGGCAGGCCCAAGGTGCCACGTTCGACGAACACCAACCCTGCAGCGGGCAACAGCGGGTCGCGTCTCGCGGCCTCGAGTTGAGGACCGGCCTCGCGCAGGACCTCCTCGAGCTGAAGCTGCAGTGCTCTGAGGGCGAACTCTTCGAGCGCCGAGGTCTGGTCGTCGATTCGGGCTCGGGCATCGCGACGCTCGGTGAGCATCATGCTCTGCAGGGTTGCGAGCCCCCACAGCAGCATCGCCAGGCCCAAGCCCAGCGCGATCAGCCATGGACGAAGACGTGTGAGCATTTCAGCGAACGACCGGCATGCGGTCGAAGGGCCGCGCTTTCGCTCGGCTGCCCGCGTTCTTGCGCTTGGCTCCCAGCCCAGCGGCGTCGTCGATCATCGTGCCCAATCGGGCAGCATCGGGATCGTTGCGGAGGTCTTCGGGAAGTGCGGCGAATCGATCCTGGAGTTCGGTCCAGGTGATGCGTCGAGCCCAATAGGAGGCTCGGAGTTTTTCGGCGACCGCGGCCGCGAGGACGACGAGTTGGGTCCGCTCGGATGCATCGGCCGTCGCGACGCCCTTGCGCAGCCCGTCCATCGCTTGGCGAACCGCACGGATCTTGCCCGTCTTGGGGTCGGTGTACCGAAGGCTGGCTTCGCCCCAGACCGCCGGGCCATCGTCGCGAAGTTTCACCTCATACAGCGCGGTGACGGCATCACCTGCGCGCAGGGCCCCGCTGCTGGGCTGTTCGCGGCGGGCGGGCGCTGGCTCGATTCGGCCTTCGAAGCCGAGCAAGCGGTAGCGGGTGACGGCCTCAGGATCGAACTCCACGTCCAACACGGGGTCTGCGGCGGCCACGGGTCGCCGCATCACTTGGGCCAGGCGACGCGCGGTGTCGGAGGGCTCATGGGCGAACAGGTATGCGCCTTGGCCAGCGCTGGCGAGCCCTCCGAGCAGGACGTCGTCGTAGGTGTCGCGGCCGATGCCGATCGCGTACGTCGCGACGCCGTGGCGTGCAGCTTCTCGTGCGGTGGCCCAGACTCGGCGACGCGCCTCGTTGCGCGAGCGCTCCGCGGACTGCGGCAGGGAGCCGGGGCCCATGACGACCACGACGCGGTCCCGGCCGGCTTTCTTGGGATCCAGCGCGCCAAAGGCTCCGGCGAGCGTCGTTTCTGACATCGCAGGAGCCTCGGCGGGACCCAGGCGTTTGGCCTCGGCCTCGAGGTCGATGATGGAGGGGGGAGGTCCGAGCGGAAGCAAGACTTCAGCCGGCGAGTTGAGCTCGACGAGCGCGATGCGATCGTCGCGGGACAAAGCTGCACCGAGGGTCTGAACGAACTCCCGGGCTTCGTCGAGGTCCGGCGGGGTCGCCATGGCGGGGGAAACATCGACCGCCACCACGACGTCGACCGGGCGCTGCGGCTGGGGCGTCGCGTAGGCCGTGACCCGAACGATCTGGTAGCCTCGACGGTCCGGGGAGGCGACCGCATCCACTTCGATGCCCAGCCGTATCTTGGTATCCGCGGCCACCTTGGGCGGAACCGAGAAGACTTTGACGAATTCCTCGACCCGGACTTCAGCGGGCAGGGGTGCTTCTCCACGAGCCAGAGCCGCACGGGCGAGGTCGAAGCTCGCCGTGTCGTGGTCGAGCGTGAAGGCGCCTCGTGGACGTTCCGCGGTGTCGATGGTTGGCCCAACCCCGTGGTCGCGAAACGTCCGGGGAGGGCGGTCTGCCGACTTGCGTGTGTCTGGATCGGCGAGGATCGGGCGGTCCCACGCAGGCGCGCTCGCATCGGCCGCACGGGCCAACGGAGGGGCGGCGGCTGCAGCGGAACCGGGGGCGGTCGCCAGCAGCACGAGGGTGGGAATTGCGCGACGGATCATGCCGACACCCGAACGATGCCTCAGCGTGGCGCCAAACGCTCGTATTCTCCCGAACCTGGCCTCGGCGACCCGCGAGTGCTTCGAACGTGACCCGGCTCGTCGGCCGGGTGCAAGCGAGTCCGGGTGACGCGCGTTCGAGGGGCAT
>CAYGTG010000306.1:0-8198 GCA_964352485.1 uncultured Nannocystaceae bacterium
ACTTTCCGCAGTTCATCAACGTGTTGGAAGGCGAGCAGGTTGGGGCAAGCTATCGGATTGGCATCGCGACCTCCGATGAGATCGGGCTTCGTGCGACGAGCTGTCGGCAGCGCCTGGGGGACTTCATCTGGGAGGGGGTGCTCGGTCCCAACGACGAGCCGCTCTTTGTCGATGAGCGCGATGCAGGCTGCCTGAGCGCCTGCGAGTTCGACGAGGTGCCGCTGTCGAGCACGGTCGACGCGGACGGCAACGTCGTGTTCGGTCCGTGGATCGAGCGTTCCGGCGGCTCCACCAACTTGCCCCCTGGGATGAGCATGGCGGATGCGCTGCGCTGCCTCGGCCCGCAGGGCATCAACGGCTTCGGCTACGAGGCGCCGCTCGAAGCGATGCGACGGGTCGTCGAGGAGAACGTCGACGGCTTCGTTCGTGACGACGCACTGCTGGCGATCATCATCGTGACCGACGAGGTGGACTGCTCGCTGCCGCTGCAAAACGTGGACACGCTGTTCTCCTCGCTTGGGCAGCCGTTCTGGGCGGACCTCGAGCCGAGCCCGACGTCGTCGGCGTGCTGGAAGGCCGGCGTGCAGTGCATCGGGGGCCCGGGCACCTACGACGCGTGCGTTCCCGTCGACAAGGGCTGGGATGGACTCCCGACCGAAGACCCCAACGGCTCGGTGTTGTATCCGCTCGATCGCTACATCGATGCGCTCCAGCGCGTCGCGGACCGCAAAGAAGCGCTGGGCGGCAACGGGACGATCTCGGTCGCGGTCATCAGCGGCGTCCCCGAGGACTATCCTCAAGGCGGCGAGCTGGTCTATCGCGACTCGGTCGATCCGGTGTTCAACTCCGAGTACGGCATTGGGCCGGGTTGCGACTACGGCATGGAGTCCTTGGGCGACCTGCCGGGAATCCCCCCGGTTCGGCTCAAGGCGTTCGCCGAAGCGTTCGCGGGGGAGCGGCGGAACATGTTCTCGATCTGCTCGGCCGACTACGCGGTGGCGCTCGAGCAGATCGCCGACGAGATCGCACAGCTGGGGTCGCGTTCGTGCATCCCCGGGTGCGCCTACGATGCCAGCCCCAACGTCGCGGGGTTGCAGCCGCGCTGCACGGTGTTTGAGGAGCGGGGTGCCGACGGCGGCGGCGACATTCCCGTGCAAGCCTGCGCGGTGACCAACGCGGGCTGGGACTTCCCCGTGGGGCTCGACATCTGCTTTCGGGCGCTCACCGATGCCGACGAGTCGACGTCGTGGCCCCACGACGACCTCACGCCGCAGTGCAGCAACCGCGGGTCCAACCTCGAGTTCGTGATCGAACGACGCGAAGGTGTTCCGGTCCCACCCGGCGTGGGAGTTCAGGTCGAGTGCGTGTTGATCGGCCAGCCCGACCAGCGCTGCGACGAGCTGTAAGCGCACCTGCCCTACAGCGCGCCCTGAAACTGCAGCCGGATGATGTGGCTTGGTGCGTCTGTGAACGATTCGCGCCAGGTGGGGCTGTAGTCGAGCTGCAGCTTCACGGCGTGCCCGAAGAAGTAGTACCCGAGCGCGACGCTTGGCTGTCGCTGCCTTGGAAGGAGCGAGTCACCGGTGGGACGGGTCTCGCCGAAACGGCCGACGAGTTCGAAGGGCCTTGGACCCCACAGGTAGCCGGCCTGGGCGTTCCATCCGTACCCGTTGCGGGCAGGGGAGAGCCCCTGCGTGGGGATCGAGGGGCCGGCGCGACGGTTGCCCTCGCGAAGGTACGCTTCGGCGAACACGGTGGCGCCGCGGAACTTGAACGAGGCGTCGGCGGTGGCGTTGTGGATGTCGGTGGTGCCGTCATCCTCGGGCCGCGCGCCGGTGGTGCCGCGGGTGAACTGGGCTCCGTCCACGAAGGCATAGCCGAAGCCCATGGATATTCGCGGGGCTCGCTCGCGCGTGAAGTCGGACTCCGTATCGGCGCCGTCGTAGCTGCCAAACGCAAACACCTCGAGGCGGGCGAGGTACAGGACCTCGAAGTTGGTGCTTCGATAGGCGTCGCGCCCTTCGCCGAGAAACACACCGGCGTAGTAGCCGAGGTGGTCCAGGCCAAACAGGTCGCTCGAGTGCAGATCGAACCCGATGTCGCGATTGAGGTTGAACTCCCCATCGGCGATCGAACGATCGACGAACTGCAGATCTCCGGAGGACTGCATGCGGGCGCGGGAGTAGGGCAGCTTGTACTGACCCACGCGGAACTGGAGATCACGAAGCTTGGAGAACTCGATCGCCCAATCGAGGACGGGCGTGAAGCGGGGCCCGTCGGGCGTCATGCCCATGTCGCGCGGGGATACACCGAGCTCGAGCTTGTAGGTGTTGTGCTCGCCGAACGTGTGGCCGGAGAACCCCACCCGAGCGCGACGCAGCGAGAGGGACTGGGTTGGGGAGTCGTCGGGCCTGGCTTCGAGGTCGTAGCGGACCTGCCCCCGCAACCCGAGACGCAAGGAGAAGCGGCCATCGGAGCTGAGCCACAGGACTCCGTCTCCGGGCTCGCCAACGGTGAGCGTCGGCTCCGGTGGTGCGGGCGGCTCCGCGGGCGGCACCGGATCCGGGTCAGGGAGAACGCGGGCCTCTTCCTGCGGGGCCGAGACGGGTGCGGGCTCGGGTCCCTCGTAGGGCACCGCGCGTACCTCGGGGGTACCTCGGGTCGCAGGCTGCGCGCACAGGAGCGCGGTGGCGAGCCAGAGCATCGCGCGGACGATACGGGACCCGAGCTAGAACTCGATCTCGATCAGCTCACCGGTCTGTGCATCGACGGTGGCCTGCTCTTGCCCGGCGTTCACGGTCCAGGTGCGACCGTCGAGACTGAGGGAGGCGGACTCGACGTCGACATCGAGAAACTCGGATGCGTGCGCGACGGCTTCGTCACGGTCCATGGGCATGGGGCACAGGACGGCTACCAGCGTCGCGCCGAGGAGCCCAAGACAGATCGCGTACAGGCGACCGCTTCGCTTCAAGTTCGTGACGTCCATGTCACACCGGTGTGACATGGAACAGCGCCGATCGCACGAAAACGACGAAATCGTTGCTCAAATGCGTTGAAATGGGGCCCTCGCGCGGTCTTTGCCGGTTCCGTTCGAACCCATGCTTGGCGCCGTGACAATGCGCAGAAGACGCGGTTGTTCGCGCTTGGCGTGGTTCCGGGCGCTCCCTGGCTCGGCACGGCGAGCGACGCGTCAGTCGTTTCCTCGAATTGTGCGGATCGATTCATCCGGGTTCGGCACCTCACCGGTGAATCCGATGCTCCGTCTCTCGATCCTCTTTCCCGCTCTGCTTGCGGCCGGCTGCGAACCGCGTCCAAGCCGACGGCGTTTGGGGCTCAGGCGTGGGGCCTCCAGCCGGGCTGGTACGGTCCCCAAAGCGTCCTTCCCACCATGACCAACGCCGCTTTCCCTTCCCGCTGGGCACCCCAGCATCCCGACCGTATTCAGCTGTACTCCGTGGCCACGCCCAATGGTCAGAAGCCCGCCATCGCGCTCGAGGAACTCGGGCTTCCGTATGAGGCGCATCGGGTCAACATCATGGAGAACGACCAGTTCGATCCGGAGTTCGTGAAGATCAATCCGAACTCGAAGATCCCCGCGATCATCGACCCCGACGGCCCCGGGGGCGAGCCCATCTCGCTGATGGAGTCGGGCGCGATTCTGCTGTACCTGGCAGACAAGACCGGCAAGCTCATCTCGGCCGACCCGCGCGAGCGCCAAGAGACCATCGAATGGCTGTTCTTCCAGATGGCCAGCGTGGGTCCCATGTTTGGGCAGTATGGGCACTTCGCCAAGTTCGCGAAGGGCAAGACCGACAGCTACGGCGAGGAGCGCTACGGTAAGGAGACCAAGCGGCTGCTGGGGGTGCTCGACAAGCGTCTGCAGGGACGCGAGTACCTGGTGGGTGCCGAGCTGAGCATCGCAGACATCGCGACGGTTCCATGGGTGGGCGCGCTCGACTTCTACGAGGTCAAGGATGCTCTCGACTACGCGTCCTTCACCAACGTCAGCGGCTGGGTCGACCGGGTGATGGCGCGCGAAGCCGTCCAGCGCGGGGTCAAGGTCAACGGGTTCTCGTAGGGGCTGCGCGCCTTCAGCCCGCCGGCGGTGGCGGCGGTGGGGGCTCGGCGATCTTCGCGACCCCGCTGCCTCCGACGTAGCCATAGCTGACGTCGTCCGCGTGTCCCGAGGCGACGATGCCGAAGGGCAGGTCGCCTTCGATGACGTGGGGGCCGGCCGCGACGCTGAGGTGGACATAGCCGAACGGGACGCCGTCCACTTGGCCCATCGGGGTCAGCCCTGCTGCGGTGGCCGAGCCATCGAGGGTCAACATCGCCTCAACGGGCGCGGCCACGGTGATGTAGTTCGTCGCGTAGCCCTGTGGCATCAAGAACACGTAGCGCTCCTGAAACTGCTCCACCGCGGCCAGCAGCATCATCGACGGGTCTCCGGGCCTTCCGCCCAGCCCGCCGAAGTACTGGTTGCTCAGCAGAAACTGCGAGACGGCAAACGGCTCTCCGTCTGCCGAGCGAACCGAGAACGCCACGTCGGTGATGAACGCGACCGTCTCGTACGCATCGATGGTGGCCGGCGCGCCTTGTGGGGCGATGGGCGTGTACTCCAGCACGGTTCCATCCGCAGCACCGGTCACGCGGAACATCGACACATCGTTGCCCGAGCCCTGGGCTGCGGCCGCGGGTGCTGCGACGTAGCTTGCACCCCAAGCCGTGAGCGGCAGCATCTGGTGCTCGACGTGGTCGGCGCAGCACGAGGCGTTCACGCTCGGCTCGGACGTGGCGACGCTGCCGGAGAAAACCGCCACCGGGGCATCGGCGACGACGCGGCTGCCGGAGAGGTTGCCGAAGGTCGGTGCGCCGCGCTCGGACGAGATCGCCGTGAGTACCTCGCCGCGGCTCAAGACCACGTCGGTGACCGAGCCGGGGTGGAGACCCGCGGTGGGAAAGAGCGTGACCGTGGTGTTGTCCTGCGTGGCGACCACCGAGACGAACGCCCCCGTGTTGGCATCGGATTCTGAGAACGCATCCGAACTCGCCAGCGTCGCATCGGCCGTGATCGCGGTGTAATCGAGCCCGAACACGTGGGTGGGAAACAGGATCGTGGCGTCGTTGGAGAAGACGGGGTTGGTGTTGTCCAGGGGCTGGAACTGGTACGCGGAGATCGGGACGTCGGTCACGATGCGGTACGCGCTGCCGTCCGCCGTCGTCGCGCCCGGGGTGATGCTCATCGCAGGCAGCGCAAACACCCGCATCGTGTCCGAAGGCACGGTTCCGGACTCGACCGGCGTTTCGCTGGAGCCCACGAACACCTCGACGTTGGCGCTCTGCTTGGGCAGCGAGTTGGTCACCACGATCGCGAACTGCTGATCGTGTGGCGTGACCGCCAGCGGAGCCGAGGAGACGTTGGGTAGGTCGACCGCCCAGAACTCGCACCCCTGGTTGGTCGGCAGGTCTTCGAGGTCGTCGCAGCTCGCCTCGGCCGGGGGGGGCGTCGTGCCCATGTCGGGCGCCACCCCAATGTCGAGCTTGTCTCCGTTGTCACCGGACTCTTCTTCGCCACCGGTCGACGTCGAGCCCGCCGGCATCGTCGGATCCGAGGCACCCGACGTCTCCCCCGCGAACGCGTCGTCGCGCGGAGGGTCGCCGCAGCCCGCAACGACCAAGGAGGCGATGACCCAGCGATACCCACGGAGGCGCACCTCGAATTGATACCACCGTGACCGCCGTCAGGCGCTGACTGGTGTCTAGGTATGCTCTCGCGTGCCCGCGAAGATCACATCGGGGAACCGCTCTTCGACCTTGGCCAGGTTCCACTTGTTGGGCGCCAGGTACGACAAGTCCCCGTGGCCATCCTCGGCGAGGTTGGCCTGGTTGCGCCGCTCGAACTTGTCCATGGCCTTGCGGATCTCGATCGGGGTCTTGCCCTCGGTCTTGGGCGTGACCCAGCGGGCGGTGCTGAAGTCGACGCCTTCGTAGTCGGCCTCGACCGAGTACTCGTGCAGCAGGCGGTGCTTCATCACCTCGAGCTGCAGCTGACCGACCACGCCCACGACGTACTCGCCCCCGAGCTTCATCTTGAACACCTGGATCGCGCCCTCCTCCGAGAGCTGCACCAGGCCCTTGGCCAATGCCTTGGCTTTGAGCGGGCTCTTGAGCACCACCCGGCGGAACAGCTCCGGCGCGAACGAGGGGATGCCGGTGAAGCGCAGCAGCTCGCCCTGGGTCAGCGTGTCGCCGATCTTCAGCGTGCCGTGGTTGGGGATGCCGATGATGTCGCCCGCGTAGGCCTCTTCGACGATCTCCCGCGACTTCGCGAAGAACATCGTCGCGTTGCCCAGGTTGACGTCACGGTCGAGGCGGCAGTGGTAGCCCTTCATGCCGCGGGTGAACCGGCCTGAGCAGATCCGCAGAAACGCCATCCGGTCGCGGTGCTTGGGGTCCATGTTCGCCTGAATCTTGAACACGAAGCCCGTGAAGTTCTCCTCCGCGATGTCGACCTCCCGGGTCGTGACCGGCTCGCCCGGTGCCGGCGGGTTCGTGACAGCGTCGCCGGTGACCGCACGGCGGGGCTGCGGCGGCGGGGCCTTGGACAAGAACGTCTCCAGCAGCTCGCGCACGCCGAAGTTGTTCATCGCCGAGCCGAACAGCAGCGGGCTCTGCTTGCCGCGCAGGAACGCCTCGTGGTCGAACTTCGCCGCCGCGCCTTCGAGCAGCTCCAGGTCGTTGCGCAGGTCCTCGGCTTGGTCGCCGAGCAGCTCGTCGAGCTTCGGGTCCTCGGGTCCCGTGACCGGGATGCCGGCCTCGGGCATCTCGTCCACCGGCTCTGCTTCGCCCTCCGCGGCCTTCTTCGTGTCGCGGAACCGGAACAGGTGGACCTTCTTGTTGACCAGGTCGTACACGCCGCGAAAGCGCTTGCCCATGCCGATGGGCCACGTGAACGGAATGCAGGTGATGCCCAGCTTCTTCTCCACGTCGTCGAGGAGATCCAGCGGCTCCAGGCACTCGCGGTCGAACTTGTTCACGAACGTGACCACCGGCGTGTCTCGGAGCCGGCAGATGTCGATCAGCTTCTCGGTCCGGGACTCCAGCCGTTTGGCCCCATCGATGACCATCAGCGCCGCGTCCACCGCCGTCAGCACGCGGTAGGTGTCCTCGCCGAAGTCGGCGTGCCCGGGCGTGTCGAGCAGGTTGACCTCGGCCGGAGGGTCGCTGGGCTTGGAGCCTGGAATCGGGTAGCGGAACGACATCACCGACGTGGTCACCGAGATCCCGCGCTCCTGCTCCATCGCCATCCAGTCCGACACTGCATGGCGCGACGAACGGCGCGCTCGCACGGCGCCCGCGACCTGAATCGCGCCTCCGAAGAACAGCAGCTTCTCGGTCAGCGTGGTCTTGCCCGCGTCGGGGTGAGACACGATCGCAAAGGTTCGCCGGCGCGCGGCGAACTCCGCCACTGGGGCCAGTTCAGACACGCCCGCGTTGTAGCACGGCTCGCTGAGAGGGAGACTTCACAGTCTCCCTCGCTGCGGCAGCAAAGCTGCCTTCGCTTCACCCTCTGGTGGTCGCCCTGTCGGGCTCGCTCCAGTGCCCGCGAGTGAGCGGGAGCGCCGGCGCTTCCTTCGGGCTGCTAGGACAGCGAGATAGCCGCAACGATGGCGTCTTCGACGTCGTGCTGGCGCAGGAAGGCTTCGCGCTCGGACTTCATCTGGGAGACCCAAGTCTTGTACTCGTCCATCCGGCCCTTGGCTTCGAAGAAGCGGCGAGGCTGAAGGAGCTCGACCGGGACCTTGCCCACGAGGTCCTGGTTCTCGGGCGCGTCGAGGTCGACGACTTCGTAGCCAAAGTCGGGATCCTTGGTCCAAACGATCTTGCCTCCGATCAGCGCCTCGAGCATCGCCGAGCTGTGGCGGATCTTCACCTTGAGGGCCTCACCGGCCTCGACTTCTTTGGTGCTGCCCCCGATATAGCCGGTGTTCATCAGCCACATCGTCGTCTCACCGAACGAGCGGGCCAGCTCGGAGAAGCGCTTGGCCTGCAGGCTGTGCGACAGCGGGAAGAAGGGCTGCGTGAACGGGGACCGGGTGCGGCCGCGGTCCTTGCCGGCGGCCGAGGTCTTGCTGGTCTCGCCGAGCATGAAGTTGGCCGCGGCGTGGTGTAGGTCGCTGTAGCGCACGATGGCGGGC
>CAYGTG010000307.1:0-419 GCA_964352485.1 uncultured Nannocystaceae bacterium
GTAGACCTCGTTGAGGTTGCAGGGGCGACCGATGCGGTCGATGACGCCCTGCGGGGTGCGGAGGTCCGGGTACTCTTTGTTGTTGTGGCACACGTTTTGGAAGGGCGTGCACGTGCGCTGGATGACCTTGACGTGAATGTCCTCGTACGTCGGAAACTCTTTCTTGGCCTCCTCGATGTACTCCTTCACGTCCTCGTTGTCGGAGGGTTCGCCGGTGTCGTCGCTGGTATCGGAGCCGTCGTCGCTGGTGTCTTCCCCCTCGCCGTCGTCGTCGCCGTCGTCCTGCTTGCCGCCCTCGCCCCCATCGCCAGCGGTCGCGCCCGTCACCGGCCCGGTGCCCGAGGCAAACTGCCCACCGTCGCCGTCTCCCGCATCGCATCCCGCGACGAGAAGTGCCAGCAATCCCAGTGCCCCAACCG
>CAYGTG010000307.1:429-8156 GCA_964352485.1 uncultured Nannocystaceae bacterium
TTGTTCTTCATCCCGTACCCTGCCCCTGTGCCCCTCACAGAATCCGACCTGTCAGACTCCACCCCACGTGGCTTTTTCCGGGGCCGGTCAAAAAAAGTGAGTTTTCGTCCGTACAGGCCCTAAGGGTCTGATTTTCCGCGGCCTTTCGAGGCCGGAGCCTCAGGCCGTGGGCGGCAGCGTATCGGTCGAACCGCGCGGGATCGCGCGTGGAGGACGACGCTGATCGGTGTCGTTGCACACCAAAGCGGCGATGACGGTGATGTTGTCGTCCCCGCCCCGACGGTTCGCCAGGTCGGTGCACACCCGCGGAAGATCGGCGTACCAATGGTCCCGCGCAAGTGCCGCGATCTCGTCAACCTCCACGTAGTTCGACATGCCATCGGAGCACAGCAAGAACGCATCGCCGGCGGTGATGCTCGCCGAGCTGACATCGGCAGCCACGTGTCGCTCGAAACCGACCGAGCGGGTGATGATGTGCTTGAGGTCCGAGACCGCAGCCTCTTCCTCGGTCAGCAGCCCCGCTTGAACCTGCTCGTTGAGCCAAGAGTGATCGTTGGTCAGCTGGCGCGCAGAGCCTCCGCGCAGCAGGAACGCTCGCGAGTCCCCCACATGCACGACGTACGCCCGTCCGCCATGGAGGAACATCCCGGTGAGCGTCGTGCCCATGCCCTGTAGTCGAGAATCCGCGGCGGCTTGATCGAAGATGCGCGCGCTTGCCTCACTCGCCGCGGCCGCGAGGACCTCCGAGATCGTCGCCCCGCGCTCTTTGGCCGGAACGGCGCTGAGGGTGGAGACGCCGCGACGAACGACCTTGTCCACAACGTCCACGCACAACGCCGAAGCGTGGGCCCCACCTGCGTGTCCGCCCATTCCATCCGCCACGAGGTAGAGGCCCAACTCACCGTCGATCAGGTGGCTGTCCTCGTTGTGACTGCGGACGCGACCTACGTCAGTCGCCGGCCAAGCGATCACCCGCACGATGCACGCTCCCTAGTAGCCTGCCCCACCACCGACCACCGCCGGGCACAGACCCGTCGAGACCGTCTAGACCGTGAACGCGGTGGGCTCATCGGAGATGGTGACCTCGGACCCATCGTATCGAATCCGTTTGGCCTTGTCGTCGACCACCGACAAGATGGAGACGGGCCGCCGCCACACTCGTTCGAGATTGCGAAGGGTGTCGCGGGCGTAATCCAACTTGAGGTCGTCCCCCTCATGGCGGTGGCCCAGCAGCAGCTCGCCGCGGTTGAGGTCGTTGGCGTCGGTGACGTAGATGAACGGCTGACCGAAGTTGGTCAGTTGCGACAGCAGCTTGCTCTTGACTTTCTCGAACTCGCGCGTCTCGATCTCAAGTTGTCCGCTTCGCCGATTCTCGGCAAAGGTGAAGAACTTGTTGTCGCGGCAAAAGTCGAGGGTGAAGAACTCGTCGATGAACGTGACGTCGTTGTAGAGCTTGCGGACCTCGAAGATTCGCTCGCGCCCGAGGCCGAGGTCCTTGTTCCAGAGCCTGCGCTCTTCGCTGTTGGTGCAGTTGTCCCACTCGGAGCCGAACTTGCCCTTGTTCCACCGGTCTTCGATGTCACGGAACAACTCCACGCCGAGCTTGTAGGGGTTGAGTTGACCCGGTGCCGTGGCGAACACGCTCGAGACAACGTCCGCGTAGTCGATGATCTCCGGTGCCTTGAGGGCCCGCTCGGTCATGATCCGGGAGTGCCAGTAGCTGGCCCAGCCCTCGTTCATGATCTTGGTCTGCATCTGCGGCAGGAAGTAGTAGGCCTCCTCGCGAATGATGCCGAGAACGTCGGCTTCCCAGGACTCGAGCGGCGCGTGCTGGATCAGGAAGCCGAGGACGTCGCGTTCGGGACGCAGCGGGATCTGCCGCTTGCTGGCTTCTTTTTCGGCCTCGGCACGTTCCTTCTGCTCGGCGATGAACGACGGCGGGTTGACGTAGTCTTCGAGATAGCCGCGAACGTTGCGCAGACGACCATTGGGGTCGTCATCTTCGGCGTCGTCCTCGTTGTCGCGCCCACGGTCACGGACCGGCGCCCACGGGTCGATGAGGTTGTCGATCGACAGGCAGGTGTCGATGAACGACTCGACCGTGGACACTCCGTGACGGTCCATGTAGCGACGGACTCGAGACGCGCTGTTGGCCATCAAGTCGATCATCCGCCGGTCGGTGCGGGCGAAGTAATTGTTGTTCTTGAAGAAGTCGTTGTGGCCGTAGACGTGGGCCATCACGAGCTTCTGGTCGACGTAGCTGTTGCCCTCGAGCAGGTAGGCGTAGCAAGGGTCGGTGTTGATGACCAACTCGTAGATCTTGGAGAGCCCGTAGGTGTGGCTCTTGATCATGTGATCGTACTCCATCCCAAACCGCCAGTGCGGGTACCGGACCGGGAAGCCGCCATAGCTGGCGATCTCGCACATCTGCCGGTAGTCCAGCATCTCGAAGATCTGGGTGTTGTAGTCCAGGCCGTACTCGTCGGCGTAGCCCTGGATCTCGATCTGCATTTCGCGGAGGTAATCCGGAATGGGAGCCACTTAGCGACCGCCTTTGAGGAACTCTTTGATCGAGTCCATGATGTCGTCTTTGCCCGTGATCTCCGAGGTGATGAGCTTCTCATCACTGGGGAACGCCGAGCGGATGTCTTTGATGAACTGGCCGGAGCCGTAGGGGCTCTCGACCTGGCCGTAGCCGAACTGGTTGCACGCGGGGATGAGCGTGTTCTTGAGCAGGTTGACGCACGTGCCCGTGTCGTCGACCGACCAGTTGTCGCCGTCGGAGAAGTGGAACGCGTAGATGTTCCAGTTCTCGGCCGGGAACTCCTTCTCGATGAGTTCGGAGCAGACCTTGTACGCGGAGCTGATCATCGTGCCGCCCGACTCCCGGGTGCTGAAGAAGACGTCACGCTCGACCAGCCGGGCCGTCGCGTCGTGGATGATGTAGCGCGACTCGATGCCCTTGTACTGGCTGCGCAGCCACGTATCGATCCAGAAGGATTCGATGCGGACGATCTCCTTCTGCTCGTCGCCCATCGAGCCGGAGACATCCATCATGTAGATGATGACGGCGTTGGTCTGCGGCTTGGGATCGGTCTTCCAGGAGCGGTAGCGCTTGTCCTCGCGGACCGGCGTGATGATCGGCTTGCCCGGCATGTACGTGCCGCTGGCCAGCTGCCGCTTGAGCGCACGCTTGAAGGTCGCCTTGAACGAGCGCAACGACTCGGGACCGGTGCTACGCAGGCTGACGTACCGATCCTTCTCAGTATGCAGGCTGTCACTGCCCTTGGGCTCGATGCGCGGCAGCCCAAGCTCCTCACCCATGATCGAGGCGAGTTCCTCGAGCGTGACATCGACCTCGAGCGTCTTGCCGCCCTCGCCCTCACCGGCCTTGCCCGCGCCCTCTCCCTCTTCGCCCTGCCCCTGACCGACGGGGTCGCCGGGCTCGCCCTCGCCTTGGCCGACGCCCGACTGCTCTCCGCCTCCCAGCGTGAACCGGGGGATATCGATCGAGGGCATGGGGATGGACACGGTGTCCTTGCCCTTTCGAGCGACCATGTCCCCGCGCGAGATATACTTGCGGAGGTTGTCGCGAATCTTCCCGCGGACGATTTCGCGGAACCTGCTGTGGTCCTTGTCGATGCGTGAGATCATGAGCAGAGCTCGTATCGACCATATCAGGGTCGATGCCCCGCCGTGCGTTCCCGAGCCCAGGCATCAACGTTCTTCGGGCCGCCCGGCTCCGCGGTCGGGGTCGTCGCCGACGGACCCATCCTGGGCCGCACATGCGCTGCCTGGGGCCGCTTCAGCGCACCTTGCGCGACGCCACACCGGACGGGGCTGTGCCCAGGACGCTTGGATGGACGCGCTAACCAGCCTTGCCGGTCAGCTGAAGAAGGATCCAGTTGATGTCGATCGCCACGTAGATCCCCAAACATGCGGCGAAGATCCACCGCCCGGGCTGCCACAGATGCCAGCGCAACAGAATCACGACAACGCCGGCGGCGAGCAGCGTCTTGAAGGTCAGGAAGACGACCAGGCCCTGCTTTAGACCCCACCGCATCACCGGGTTGAGTTCTGCAAGGCTGCCCGATCCAACATGCCGAGCCGTCATCACCGTATCCAAAGCAAACAAGACCATGAACAAGGCAGCGCCAATCCAGGCCCAGCGAGGGGCGCTGTCCACGAACGCGCCGGCGCTGCGGAACTCGTTGGGGATGAGCGCCTTGCGTCGACCCCGGAATGCATAACGATTGAGGAACGAGGTCCGCTCTCGCCGGCGATCGGGGCCGGCGTAGTTCTTGGTGATGACCCAGTCGTAGTCGGGGTCGTAGAACAACAGCGGCGACTGCTGGTGCCGGGTCGGAAGCGGAAACTCAATCGCCTGTCCGACGGCATGCTCGTGCAGTGACGCGACGCGGCCCGAGGTGGGGTCTTGGTAGCCGATGACGAGGGTGACCTTGCGACCGCCCTGCCAGGGGAAGCACGCCACGTATGCGAAGTTGTCGCGGCCCAGGCAGTAGACCGCCTGCGCCTCGGAAAGCTCGCCGAGGATCTTGCGCACCGGATGCTTGCGATAGGCCCGGCCCACCGCCGAACCGCCGGCCTTCAGCGGCCAACCGAGCAGGCGGGGAAGATCGCGCTGCAGCTCAAGCAGGGCCTCGGTCACGGGGACCACGAGCTGAACCGTCGGCACCTGTTCGTCCGCTGGGATCGGCCGGATCACCGCGGTGGGGATGTCGACGATCCGAGTGACCACCTGCCGCAACCGCTCATCAACCGCGGCGTCCGAGAGTTCGGCTGGCGCATTGAGGGCCCGCCTGCCAACCACCGATTCGCTCGGGTCCTCACCGAAGATCACGCGCGCAAGCTGTGTCCCTTCAACCGGCCACGCCAGCACGCGCTCGATCACCCCTTCGTCCACCTCGCGGACGAGTGCGGGGAGCTCCTCGTACGTGGATGCCGCGACACGCAGGGTCTGGTGCGCACCGCTGCGAGCCCCGTCCAGCACGGCCTTGACCGTCGCCGGCTCCCTGCCTTCGACGACGATCGCATCCCACCCCGGTTCCCCGGCGAGCGCACACGCCCGTCCTGCGTCGCACTCTACGACGATCTGGAGCTGCGGCGGCGCGTCAGGGGGGTCGTTGCCGACCCAGAGGACCCGCCCCGCCGGCGTACCCGGAGCGGTCTCTCTATCGCGCATCCACAGAGATGGAAGACGTGACCATGATCGTCCCCATCACGATCTCGTCCTCGAGGTCGATCTGAGCGTCCGGCATCCGCATCCAGCCGCTGGAGCCTTTGTAGAGCAGCGCGACGCCGTCCATTTTGGTGAGCTCGGCGGCCTCGTAGACCACGGTCACAGGGAGAGCGAACTGCACCACGCCCGGACCCACCGAGTAGCAGTCGGCCAGCCCTTCGGCCTCGCATTCCACGGCCTCGATCGAGACCTCGGTCGGCTCATCGAGCGCCCCTTCGGGGACCTCGAGGCTGAGGCGCCCATCCTCGGAGAGCACGACGCCGCCTTCGGGTCCGACGACCGCGCTCGAGCCCAGTCCGCAGGCGTCGGGCATTCCCACGCTCATCAAAGCGAGTGCAAGCACACCCAGCCCTGCGAAGATGCCCATCGTTGCTCCCTTCCGCCGTCTCACACCCATAGCGTATCACTCCACCGAGTTCTCCCCTCGCCCGTTCGTCGGATCTGGAGACGTTCGGCGCCCGTCGTGGAGCGTTCGGTTTCGGCCTTCGCGTGTATCCGAGGAGCGCTCCTGCTCGCACTTCGTGCGACGGCGACCTACCCTTTTCGGACGGGACGGCCTCCCCCCGAACGTCGCGCCCGCGGTCCTCAGAACCATGCGCGCAGCCCGAGCTGCGGCCCGCGCAGCGCCATATCTCCGATGCGCTTCGCCTCGTAGGCCACCGAGACTTCGACGCGCCGGAGCATCACGCCCAGGCTCGCCCGTCCGGAAACCGCTGGGGTGTCGCCGAGCCGTCCGACGTCGAAGCGCCCGCTGGCCACCACAGGATGAATGGGGAAGAGGTCGATCTCCGTCATCACGTTTTGGCCGATCTCGACGTCGGGCCTTCCGCCGACCGGAACCTCCGCGTTGGCACGAGCGAGCACGCCGGGCCCGACCCGCAGTCCGAAGTGCGGGCGTTGGATCAGGTCCAGGGTCCAGTGCGCTCCGCCGAGGTAGAACGGTCGCCGGTTCCGCCGACCCCCATAGTAGTGGGCGTCGACCGACAGCCCCAGCCGCCAGTACCGAAGCAGCGCGCGGCCACCGGCTCGGTACCCCTGTCGGCCGAGATATCCCCCTTCCCCCGCGACGCGAACCGACCACAGCCTGGCCTCGTCCCCGTGTGCATCCGCGGACGGAACGCGGCGCACATACCCCTGGGTGTGCTGCGCGTACGGGTAGCTTGGATATCGAGGAACGACCCGCTCGGGATGCTCGTCATCGTGCGCCCGCGCCGAACCGGGAAGCAAGAGTCCGAGCAGGCTGGCTACGATGAAACACGCTGTGCGCATCAACTCCGCCATGGCCGACCGCGCGGGAATCTATGGTTTGCCCGGGGCTGGCACCACGAAGCGGCAAACAGACGTGTCCCGGAGGCGGACGGCCGCTCGACGGCGAATGGCTTGGATTGGCTCACCGCGACCGCCCCCTTGGCCAGCCCTCAGGGTTCGAAAACGACGGCGTTCGCCAACGGTTCGGTGACGACCTTGCTGCATCCGCCCACCGAGAAGACCGCCCGGGCCAGCC
This sequence comes from uncultured Nannocystaceae bacterium, assembly GCA_964352485.1. GTDB lineage: Bacteria > Myxococcota_A > Polyangia > Nannocystales > Nannocystaceae > CAJXVA01. Next base: position 7,194 of record CAYGTG010000307.1, read on the forward strand.
CAATCCAGACTCCCCGCAACATCAGCGTCGAGGATGGAAAACAATCGATCTCAAGCGAGATTCAAGCGGCCCACGAACAGGTTGCGCCAGCCCAAAGCGCGCAAAAAGCGCTCGGTATTGGGGAGCCAATTTCCGCGCCTCTGCGTGGTACCGTCCGCGCACATCATGTCGAGCCTCGTCGAACGGATTGCCGCGCTCCAAGACTTCAAACGATACGAAGACCTGCACTGGTCAGGGACGTTTGAGGAGTACCTCGACCTCGTCCGCGAGAACCCTCGAATCGCCCGAACCGCACACGAGCGGCTCTACGACATGCTCATCTCCCACGGGACCGAGGAGTATGTCGACAACAAGAAGAAGATCATCCACTACCGCTTCTTCGACGATGAGGTCCACGGAGGTCGCGACGCGATCTTCGGTCTCGACATTCCGCTGATGCGGCTGGTGTCGGTCCTCAAGGCCGCCGCGATGCGGTACGGCACCGAGAAGCGGATCATCTTGCTGCATGGCCCGGTCGGGTCGGCCAAGTCGACCATCGCCCGCCTCCTGAAGATCGGGTTGGAGGAGTACAGCCGCAGCCCTCAGGGCTCGATGTTCACCTACGAGTGGGTGCTGCCCAAGGAGCTGCAATATCTGATCGCCGGCCAGGAGACGTTCCCCTCGCCGATGCACGAGGAGCCGCTCAAGCTCATCCCGCCGCAGTGGCGCGAGAAGGCCATCACCGAGCTTGGCCTGGAGAAGGATGGCTACCGACCCCACGTCAAGGGCGAGCTCAACCCCGCCTGCCGCTACATCTTTGCGGAGCTGATGCAGATGAACAACGGTGACTGGTCGAAGGTCATCAAGTACATCCGGGTTCGTCGTCTTCTCATCTCCGAGCAGGATCGCGTCGGCATCGGCACGTTCCAGCCCAAGGACGAGAAGAACCAGGACAGCACCGAGCTCACCGGCGAGATCAACTAC
>CAYGTG010000308.1:0-5921 GCA_964352485.1 uncultured Nannocystaceae bacterium
TGCAGCGTCGAGCAATTCGCCGAAACGGTTCTTCGCGTCGGAAGCCGTGAAGTTCGGCATGTTGTCGGACCCTGAAGCCACTTTGGACAATATGGCTCAGGACGCGGGACTGCGCAACCTGTGGGCTTGAGCCAGTCCCACGGTGGTGTTCCTGCACGGCCTCCCGTAGCGAGGCTGTAACGTCAGTCCATGCCCGTGGGCACCCATGACCTCGGGCCGCCCCTTACCTGGCGCTGGCACCCGATTGGCTGTGCGAAGTGCTCAGCCCTCGCACGGCGAAGATCGATCGCGCCGGCAAGCTGCCCGTGTATGTTCGCGAGGCAGTGCGACACGTGTGGCTGCTCGATCCGCTGCAGCGCACGCTGGAGGTCTTGCGCTTCGACGGCGGCCACTACACCTTGCTGGCGGTCCACAAGGACGACGAGGTGGTCAACGCCGAGCCGTTCGACGTCTTCGACTTGCAGATGTCGGTGCTGTGGGCCGACGTCGAGCAGCCGGGCCTGACCAGGGCCTGACCAGGGCCTGACCAGGGCCACAATCCCCTGCCCTGTCCTTCTAGCCGCTCGCGACGAGTTCTCCGCAACGCAGGTTGAGCCGCGTGACGTGCTTTGCGTTGGCGCGCGCGTCAGCGTGGAGATCCCGGAGCACGTGCAGGAGCGCGGCCTGCAAGGCATCGATCGCTTCGATGCGGCGGTCGACCACGTCGCGGACCATCCAGTTGAAAAAGGAGACGCCCATGAACGTGATCCAGCTCTTGTCCGTATCTTCCAAGCCCGAGGGGATCGCGAACGTGCGTTGCACATCGTGCCCCCGGATACCGAATGCCTCCCGTTCTGGGAGGGCGGCGAGGCACCGCCCGAGTTGGAAGCGCTGGGCGTCTGCGGATCGATCTCGTCGAGCGCCAGTCGCCACGACAGCGAGCTGCAGGTCGTCCCAGCCGCAGACGCGGAGACATCAGGGCCCGGGTCGGCGGCGAGCTCGGAGTGGGTGCGGGCCGACACGGGCAGTGCAGATGTGGCCGATCGACGTGCGAACCGGCGCGGGCGATGTGTACCTGCGGGGACGCTGAGGCCCTCAGCGCCGGAGCAGCCTGGCCTCCATGGGGGCCAGCTGCACGCCGGCGTCCGGGTCGATCGCGACAGGCTCGCCGGTGAGCACGTCGGTGAGCGTCGTCGGCATCGTACCGTAGTTGCGGACCACGATTCGCTGTGGTTCCTCCGTCAGGTTGGCGACGAAGACCACCGGCGCATTCACGCCGCCCGTCTCCACGCCGTGGTGGAACGCCGAACGGCACAACACGCCGAACGTGTGCCGCGTGTTCTCCTGCGGCGTGCGGCACTCGAGAGGTTCGAGCGCGAGGTGTCCACGGAGCACGCCTTGCGGATCGTCGAGCTGCGCGTGGACCTCGGCGGTGGTCATCGATCGATCTGGGTCGATCGAGACCGACGCGTCGCTGTTCAGCAGTGCCGCAACGCGTGCAGGCGAGCGCGTCCCGCCGGTTGGGGTCCGACGCAGCGAGCGGTCGGCCCCCAACAGGATCAGCGTTGCCGGGTCACTGCGAGTGGCTTGGCGAGCCGCGAAGTCCTCGAGCCGCTCGAACGCCCAGTTGGACGTGTGCTCGCCCATGGGGACGAGAAGCGCTCGGATCTCGTCGCGTTCCTCGTCGGTTCTCTGGTCGTACGCGGCGGGCGTGATGAAGCCGACCGGGTGCCCGGAGAAGTACACGCTCTCGTAGGCGTGCACGAGCTCGCGTCCGTAGTCCTCATCTTGCCGGGCCGCGATGGGGTCGTACCACACGAGGATCTCTCGGCGGTCTTCGACGAGGCTCGTGAGCTCTGGACTCGCCGCGTTGACCTCGAGATGCGTCTGCGTAAACGCGTCGAGGGCGATCGGCTGGGTCAGCGCACTCCCGAAGAACCCGCCGTAGTCCCGCGACGTGGGCGCCCCATCGGCCTCTCGGCTCCAGTACCACGACACCATCATCCCGATCCCGTGGGTGTAGCCCAGCCACAGTGAAGTGCGAACGTAGTCGGCGGTGAGCCCGGGATCGCGCCACTGCGCGCCCGAGAGCCCATGCCACTCGCTGTCGAAGACCATCTTGTTGGGCGCGAGGCTCCGCGCAAAGTCCAAGAACATGGACTGGCGCTTCCAGTACAGGGCGTACCCCGTGTCGCCACTCGAGTTGGGATCACGACCGGGCAGCGGGAGATGGCCCTTGAGGCTCTCTTCGCCGTTGCTCTCGACCCGCATGTCCACGCCGGTGACGCCCTGCAGGGGCAGCCATTCTTCCCCCGACTGGAAGGCGCCGGAGACGAGCGCCGACATGTCGATGCCGTGGTCGAAGGTCGAGGGGCGGGAGCGCAGGAGCGGCTCTGGCTCCGTCCACGGCCGGAAGTCGATCTGCTCGCCGCCAAGTTTTCCGCCGATGACCTTGATGGTGCATCGCGGCGTTCCATCGACGCCATAGGTCTCATAGGCATCGGTGATCGCGCCGCACAGGTGCGAGAACCACGCCCGCGTCCGGCGGAAGTTGTAGTCGGTCCAGTCCTCCCAGACAGGGCTGCCCAGCTTTCCGCGGATACAGACCTCGCCGTCGTCGCCAAACACGTCTCGGGCGATGAAGGGTGGCCGAAACTCGCCACCTTCGGTAGCGGACTCGGCCACGATCGCATCGAAGATCGCGTCGTAGCTCTCGAACGGGTCGGAGAGTCCCCACCGAGCGTTCAGCGTCTCGATGTTGGCGTAGTGGCCCTGTAGGAACTCGATGAACCCGGCGATCGTTGCCCGCGAGACCATCCGATCCGAGGGCAGGGCTCCAGAGTCCGAACACGCGCGTCCCTCCGGTGGTTGCGGCTTTGCGATCGGCCACTGCGGTTCGTTCGCGAGCATGTACACGTGCGAGAAGCCGTCGTTGGTGCCGTCTGCCTGACCTTGTGCAATCGACTCCGCGACCGAGTCCGCCAGGCCTGACCACGCGTCCCGGACACGGGGGTCGTCGATGTCGTAGGCGGTGTACTTCGCCGCGCCGGAGTCGACACAGGAGGAGGTGCCCTCGCAGTCCGCGGTGTCGCTGTTTCGCAGCCACTGAGGAACGCCCCCGTGGCCGAGGAAGACGAAGCTCCCTGGGGGTGCCTGGCGGAGACTCTCGCGGTTCGCCTCTCGAAGCCGCACGGTTCCGAAGTCTCCTGGGACCTCGGGCACGCCCTGCGCGAGCTGTACGAAGACGCTGCCGACCTGGCCGAAGTAGGGCTCGTCCTGTGGGCCCCAGATCCAACCCCACGGAAACACCCGGCGCAATGGGGCGTCGCCCTCCTGTGGGGTCACCACGAAACCCTCGGGGCCAATCTCGTAGCGAGACGGATCGGGCAGCTCGGCGATGCGTCGATGCCCATGAACGCACGCCTCCTGGAGGCGGTAGGCGGCCGCGTCGAGGATCTCTCGCGTCTCGTCGAGTTCACGCGAGGCGAGCTCGGTCGCGTACGCATCGACGCCGTCGTCTCCGATGATGTTGGAGAGCCACCACAAGCGAGAGAACGTACCGCTGAGGTACGGGGCCTCTCCGAGCGGGTGTCCTTGGTCCCAGTGGGCGAACGCTACGAATCGCCTCGCCGTCGTGAGGGTGGCGCGTTCGGGATGGGTCGGCACGCCAAGCTCGTGCGCGTCTTCGACGATGGACTCGAGCGTGGCGATCCGCTGAAGCACGCCCTCGCGACGGGTCGAGTAGCTCGTGCCGTCGTAGGGCAGGAACGTCACATCCTCCGCGTTGGGGCATTGAAGCGCGTACGGCGTCAGCGGCGCCATCTCGGAGGGATCGCGAACACCGCTGTCGGTGACATCGACGTCTCCTTCGCTGCCCCCTCTGGGGTCATCGAGATCCGACGCCAACTCGGTCCCATCCGTGGAGCATGCGAACAAACAGCAGGAAAGCAGCAGTGACGAGCGACGAAGAGCCATCGTTGGGGCTCTGCGCGAGGCGGTCAGAATCTTCACCGCGAGGTCGAAAGAGTCTCCGGCTCAGTTCCGCGGCGCTCCTCCCGCCCTCTGCTGCCGTCCCCCTCAATCCCGGCCTTTTCCCACTTCATTTCACCCATCCGTGCGTCGAGGTCCGGCAACTTCCCTACGACTTCAAGCTCGAAGTCGAAGTCGTCGCCAGCGCCTGAGACAACGCGGACCCGGCTGGTTCAAGGGTCATCATCCAGGAGCGTGGCCACCTCAGCAACCCGAGCGGCATGATGCTTGGGCAGGTTCGCGAATGCCTCCGCGGCGCGCTCGAGGTCACCGAGCACATCCGCCTTGGTGTCCCCGCGGGCCAGGCGTGCCTTCGCCAACGCCAAGTGGGCCCGGCCGCGCTCGACGGGATGGACCGACGCTCCGGCCGCCCGCCGCACCGCTTCGGCCCCGGCCGTGATGCTCGCGTCGATGTTCGAGGACTGAAGCTGTAGCTCCGACCGAAGGCGATACAGCAACACGAGCAGAGGATGCTGCGGATTGAGCGACACCAAGAGCGGCTCGCCCTGCTGCAGCAGCTCGAGTCCCACCTGTGTGCGCTCGGTGGCCAGGGCAGACTCAGCCCCACTGATGCAGAGGAACGCTGCGACGGGGTTGCCCTTGCCGAACAGCGCCTCGAGGTCGGCCATCAGCCGCTGCGTCGATTCGAGCGCCTCCGCATGCCGGCCTTGGCTGCGGGCCAGCACATTCATGAAGTCGCGGGCGGCGATGGAGAACACGTGTTTGTCCCCGTGCAGCTCCAGCACGCGCTGGGCAGCCGGCACGCCGATCTCCAAGGCTCGTTGCGGGTCACCGCTTTCGACGAGCGCGACCGAGAAGTTCAGCTTGAGATGCTCCGCGGGCCGGGTCGCGCCGGCACCGACATCCTGATACCGCTGCAAGGCTTCGCCGTAGTGCCCCAACGCCGAGGCCTGATCGCCGAGTTGGTGCTCCGCGTCGGCCAGGTTCGCCAACGCTTTGAGCCGCGCCACCGAGCTCGCGCCGTAGCGTTCTTCCAAAGCGGTGGAAACGTCCTCGAAGCGCGCCTTGGCGGCCCGGAACTTGCCTCGATACAGCTCCAAGGCGCCGAGATTGGACAGCGCGCGCAGTCGAAATCGAGCCGAAACCTCCTCGAACGCGAGCGACTTGGCATAGGCAGCCTCCGCTGCCTCGTAGTCCCCAGTGAGCTGGTAGACGTTGCCCAACGCGAGTTCGACCGTAGCGCCGGAGTCTCCGGCGCGACGAACGGCTGCGCGAACCGCCGGCGCGAGCGCCACGACGGCGCCGACATCACCACCTAGGGAGTACGTCTGGAGGCGACGCCTCAGCGCCCGGCTCGTCGCAACATCCGACCCCGCTTTGGACGCCAGTTCGAGCGCAGCCTCAAACTCCTGGTCGGCGAGTCCCGTGTCCCCGGCCGCCACCGCCAAAGCGGCGAGGTCCGTCCGAGCCAGGGACTCCACCCCCATCCACCCCAGCGCGGCCGCTTCCTCGACCACGGCCTGCAGCTCTACCACGGCCGCATCGTGTCGGCCTGCCTCGTCCCACGCCCGCGCCTGCGCGAGCCGATGCAGGACCGCCTGGGCACGCTGTGGATCGGACACCTCGCGATACAGCGCGTCCTCGTCCGCCCGACGGCAGTACCGAACGTCCTGGAGCGGATCCAACACCTGCTCGAGTTCCTCTCCTGCGCCCTCGAGTGCAAGGTCGCGGCTTGCTCGGAGCTGCTCGAGTCTCCCTCCCAGACACACCGTCCGCGGCGTATTGTCCGGCGCAACCCGGCAGGCCTCCACGTACGCGTCCGCGAGCGACCCGGCATAGGCATCGAGCCCCGCCGCAATCGCCGACGCTCGGTCCTTCGCGACCCCCGCGGCCGGATCGGCGGCCCGGGCAAGAAGAGCGTCCTCGTCGGTCGGTGACCAGGCGCCGTCGCC
>CAYGTG010000308.1:5931-8139 GCA_964352485.1 uncultured Nannocystaceae bacterium
GGTCTGCCAACGAGCCCGCCGCGGAGGGGCAGTCTCTGCGAGCAGCGTCTGCATGTCCGGCCACCGGTCGGCAGGGTCCGATGAGATGCCTCGCAGCAGCGCGTGCCACAGCCCGCGCCGGATGGACGCCGGCCGGGTCGGAAGCTGCGTCTCCCCCTCGAGGATGGCGCGCGTGATGGACGGGGGTGACTTGCCCGGGAACGCCCTGCGTCCCAGCGCGCACTCCAGCCACGTTGCACAGAACGCAAACTGGTCGGCGCGCGCATCGAGAGCCTCGCGCCGATGCTGTTCGGGGGGCATGTACGCGGGCGTCCCAAGCGGCGTGAGCTCGGTGCCTCCGCCGGTCTGGTCCTGCAGCTGCGCCAACCCGAAGTCCAGCACCAGGACCCGGCCATCGTCGGCGATCATGACGTTGTCGGGCTTGAAGTCGAGGTGCACGAGGTTCTGAGCATGCGCGGCGGCCAGACCGAGACCGGCCTGTCGCATCACCGCCCCGAGCGCCGCCATGTCGCCTCGGTGCTCCTCGCTCCACGAGCGTAGGGTCTTGCCCTCGACGTAGGCCATCGCGATGAACACACCACCGGGGAGGTCCCCGACGTCGTGCACGGTGACGACGTTGGGGTGCGACAGGCGAGCCAGCGTCTGGGCCTCCTCTCGCAGGCTTGTGCCGCCCGAGCCACGGCGTCGGACGATCTTCAGCGCCACGGTCCGGTCGAGCTCGGGGTCGTGGGCCGCGTAGACCGTCCCCATTCCGCCCCGCCCCAGCGTCCGCAACACGAGATACCGCCCGACGATATCGCCTCGCGCGAAGTCCGAGGTTGCGTACTGCAAATTCGGGGCATCGTCGGCGCCGCCGGTCTGGTCACCATCGATCGTGGGAGAGGTCACGGACAGAGCGTCCAGCGTACACGGTTGCGGCCACGTTCCTGTACCCTGAGCGTTGATGCACCTGTTCCGCCGCCGGCACTGGCTCGAGCTCGCAGGCGCGGGCTGCATCGTCGGCTGTCGCACCTCGCGGACCCCAGCGCCCAAGTCCCCTCGGGAGCCCTACCCCGCGTTTCGAGCCGGACACCCGACGGTCCTGCTCGAACCCGCGCCCCGCCCAGCGCCGTTCGACAACGCGGCCCTGGATGCGCGTCTGCAACCCGTGGAGTGGCCCGGACCCCTGGGACCCATGCGTGGTTGGCTCGCGATCCCCGAGGGTGACGGCCCCTTCCCCGGGCTGGTCTGGCTGCACGGGTCCTTCGCCGCATCTGCGGAGCAGTTCGAGCCGCTGGGGTCCGCGTTTCCGCCCCGAGACCTTGCGGTCTTCGTGCCCTCGTGGCGCGGGGAGAACGGCAACCCCGGCGAGCGGGAGTTGCTCGCCGGCGAGCTGGACGACGCGGTCTGCGCTGTGCGCTGGTTCTCCAGCGACCCGAGGCTCGATGCGTCCCGGATGTCCGCGCTGGGCCATTCGGTCGGCGGGGGCCTCTCAGCCCTGCTCGCGCTGATTCCCGACCTCCCGCTGCGAGAGAGCGCGAGCGTGGGCGGGATCTATGTTCCGCAGACGTTTGCGCGCTGGTCGAAGACCCAGCACAACGGGCCGCTCATTCGCTTCGATCCCAGCAATCCGCACGAAGGACGCCTGCGAACGCTCGAGGGCAACGTGCCCGACCTGCAGCGACCCCACATCGCCTACGTTGGCCGCGACGATCCGTGGTTCCACCCCAACGTCGAGCAGATGAAGAGCGCCGCAGCGCGAAGCGGTGCCCCGTTCGAAGCGAGCTACGTCGAAGGCGACCACATGAGTTCTCTGGTTGCCGGGTACGCGAGCTACCTGGCGCGAGTCCGGGGAGCATCGTCATGAGATGGCTTCTGTGCGCCACCTTGTGCCTGGCCGGATGCCGAGCCGCGACCGAATCCGTGGCCCCCTCGCCCGTCTCCGACGCTTCATCGTACGCGGTCGGGCCGACCCCCTCGGCGGCCAAGGTGTTCCTCATCGCAGGCGGTGACAACGTCGCCAACTTCGCCGCGGAGGTCCTCGAGCAGCGAACGCTGTGGCGACGGGCAGGACTCCGCGAAGACCAAATCGCGTGTTATTGGGCGAGACCTTCGGCCGAGGATTTTGCCAAAGACCAGGCCCAGTTCGAGGCGCTGTGGGTCGCGCTGCGCTCGTGCCACATGGCCAGCCCACAGCGCCTCGAACTGGGCCTGGTCTTTGGCAAAATC
>CAYGTG010000309.1:0-8128 GCA_964352485.1 uncultured Nannocystaceae bacterium
GGGACGCGCCCGTGGAGTCGTGGGGCTTCGAGCGCGACCGCGGGTTGGGGGGCACGGGCGCCCCACCGAAGGGGGCACCGCCGACCGATGCGGAACTCGACGTGCTGCGGATGGTCTGGGGCGCCGTGCGGGCGCTGTACTTCAACGTTGCCAACGCCACCGAGCACCCGATCGAGGAACGAGCCGGAGAGCAAGTGAGGACGGTTCGTGCAGCCGACCTCGAGGCCCTGACCGCGAAGTGGTGGAGGGACGCAACGTGGTGCGGGCGCGGGATAGGGACGTCGCTGTCAGGCTTTCCGGTTGTGTGGCTCCGGGCCAGGCATGCGCCCGCGCTCGTGTCGTCAGGGCGCGAGCATGCGAAGGCATGCATCGAAGCGATGCCGTATCACCACCAGGCACACGCATGGACCGTCCTCGATCTTCCGAAGCTACGGGGGCGAGCCCTCGATGCCGCCGCGGCCACGAGGCACCCTGACCGGGTGCGGCAGGTGAAGGGCCTCGACGGCCAGCCGAGCGGCTTGGAGCTGCGGTCTCTCGATGGCTGGGAGCGCTTCGAGAACCCGGATCGGCTCCGAAACATGGTGAGGACGAAGCTCCGCGGGGCCGGACTTCTCCCAGAAGTCTCGAAATCAGAGACCTAGCGACCCATCCGGGGCGTTTCTCGCGAGACGTTCGATTGCGGTTCGATCGCGGTTCGGGACGCGGAAACCGCGCCCCTGCACACTTCGGTCTGTGTCAACGAACACCTGCGAACCCCTGTCACAGCTCGTGAGAGCCGAAGAGGCCGCTCAGCGGCTCGGCGTCGAACCAGAGACGCTCGCCGATTGGAGGTACCGGCGCCGAGGGCCTCCCTACGTGAAAATTTCACACCGGTGCGTCCGCTACCGCGTGCGGGACCTTGAAGCGTGGATCTCCGAACGCATGCAGGGGGGCGGACATGCCTGAGCCGATCTCTCGCGTCCGCCCAACGGCTCCCTCGCCAGCAAGGACGACGGGGGCCCCCGCCATAGGGACCCCCGCCACGAATGAGCATGCCAGCCAACCAAGCAAGGCCAACACGACGAAGGTAGACGGGCGTGGTCCGCGGTGTTTCGCGGCCGGCGTCGGCCTGCTCGGCGAATGCCAAGCCGGGATGCTTGCCGGCGTCGACTGCGAGGCAGACCGGTGAGCAAGAAGCCTAAGTATCGGGGTCTTCCCGTGCCGGATGCCCTCATCCTCGACCTCGCCGCGACGAAGGGCCGGGGGTCGCTGGTGGCCGCCTCTGTGCTGTGGAAATACGGCAACCCGCGAAGGCCCGGTGATCCGCTGGTGTGGCCTGGTTTGTCCGAGCTGCGCGCCCGGTCCGGGCTGCATGAGCGAACACTCCGGCGGGCGCTGAAGGACCTCAAAAAGCGAGGGTGGATCGAGCCCGCGATATCACCGGATGGCGGGCTCGCGTGGCGTCTTCTCTCCAACCCCGGGGAGCGAGAAGTGGTCGAGCATCCCGAACCTGAGGAGGAGGCCTCGGATGGGGTATCCCGGCCTGTTCCGACGACCCATGACCGCAGAAGCGGTCACCAGTGGCCGGGCGATCGGCCACCCACGGCCGCGCAACCGGCCACCACTGGCCGACCCCTTCCTTACAGGAAGACTGAAATGAAGAAGTCTCTCTCTAAGACTGGGGGAGAGAGAGCCTTCTCAGATTCTCGAAGTCCTGCAACCAACGAGGTTCCCCCACGATCTTTCGAGACACGCGAACCGATCGAAGGGGGCAACGACGACGTGGCTCGAACGCTCGCGACCCTGCGAGCGGTGAGGCCCCCAGAAGGTCAGAGCCCGATCATCCTGAGAGATACGCACGTCCGGGACGCCCTCAAAGACTTTACTCCCGAGCGCCTGATGCGGCTCGTCGAACACATGCGCGACGCCATCGAGGCCGGCGATCGCGAGCGCAGGTTCTGGGGCCCGCTGGCTTTGGACGGGGCCTGGCTCGGCACGTGCGACGCCGAACTGGCGACAGCCGCACCGAAGGGCCCGGACGTCACCACGATCGTTGAGGCCCGAGCATGGGCCGAGGAGCACGGGGGCAAACTCACCGGAAGCGGTTGGGAGTGGCAGCTCGACGGGCGCGGCGGGCAGTTCCCGGTCCGGGCTGGGGCGGCGGGCGGCGGAGAAAGCCACGCCGTCGACGGAGCCGAACTCAGGCGCGGCACCGAGGAATACTCGGTTTGGATGCGGGCGCCGATCGCCGTGGCCGACGACGCGGTCAGGGAGTACCGCTCAAGACTTGAACCGAACGCCGTTCTCGGCGGTATTCACGACACACCACGACACACGAAAGGGAACGACGATGGCGAAGGACTGGGAGAACAGAGAACGCGAACTGGCGAGCAAGGTGAAACGAGGAGACCCGATGCCGCCACAGGCCACTGACCGGCAGCGCCAGATCGTGGCGACGATGGACCACGTCCTGGACCACTGCAGCGCCGTGGTGCGGGCCGAAGTGCTCGGCCCGAGTGGGGACACCGTAGGCTCGGCGTACTCCCTTGCACGGCTGCGCCCTGGCCTGGTCGCCGAGCTGATGGGCCTCGTCCGGGCGTTCGACCACGAGCACCTCGAGGACCGGGTGACGGCCGCGCGCGGGAAGGTCGGGGAAGCATGAGGGAGCACCCCGAAGACCTCCACCCAAGCGCCGCCGCCGACAGCCTCGAGACCCTCGGCTTTGCCGTCCTCGGCATCATGCGTTGGGAAGCTCGCCGCATGCGAGGCGAGACCACGCCCGAGGACGACGCGGCGGTAGCCACGATCATCGCGAAGCTGACCGCGCTCGCTCCCAGCCTCGCGACTGAGGTCGCACGCTACATCGGAGCCGCGAAGGCGGCCGCCGAATGCCGCACAAAGGGACGACCCAACTGACCGGCGCATCGCCGCAGCGGGCATGTGCAGCAATTGGCAGCGCATTGCGGGGATGGCTAGATCACCCGGCTGCCCTGGCTGATCGACACGGCCACCCGGTCTACGTGCAAGTCTGACGACTCGGGAGTCATGAGCACTGAAGTGGCGGACGACCGTCTCGTGAAGTGCAGCCCACTGTGTACGCCCGCCTAGCGTTGTTCTCTCGTGGTGGACAACGGCAGCGATTCCAAGGCCATGGAATGCTCCGTGCAGGTTTCTCGATTTCGCGACCGACCTGGTCGAGGCTACGAACGGTGAAAGACACCAGGGAAAACAGCGAGAGTCTTGAGAAGCGGCTAGCGCAGGTGATGGAGAACCACCCCACGTTGTGTGCTGATGGACTCCATGTGTCGAGAACTGGGGAGCGCTCCGTCAGTCAACGACTTGAAGAGTCGAGAGGCGAGCTCCTGGCGTCGGTATCTGATGTCCGCCGGGCCATCGATTGGATGGCGGCGAACGTCGCTCGTGCGACATCGAACAAAGTGACGATCTTTAGTGGTCGCCTCAAGCACGTGATCGAGAGAGCCGGGGAGCGGCATGAGTACATCACGAAGGGGTCCGTGGTCGCGGCCGCGATCATGTCTGACTACGGTTTCGACGTCGCCGGACGTCTCGATATCAATATCTGGACGAGCAAGGAGTCGGTGGCGAAGGCCGATGCTGTCTACGCCGCTTTTCCCCAGCGAAAGGGTTAGTTCTGTGAAAATCCCTCCCCCTTCAAATCTGGTGAAGTCGGAGAGGTAAAGGCCGGCCGGCGTTCGATGTTTTTCCATCCGTGACCCCGCGAGATCCCGCCGCGGCCCAAGAACACCCCGCGAAAGCGCCCACGACGCGCGCTCACGTTGAATCCGATGGCGGACCAAGCACCCACCGTTGCCGAGAAGGTCACCGAGTACGCCCGCGAGAGGCTCGCCGAGGCCCGCGGACGGTCTGCAGTCCTCCGAGCCGGCCCGGAGCCCTCCGGGCGGCCCTCGATGCGCAGGACAACGAGCGTGGACGGTCGCAAGGTCGCGCTCCCGGTCGACGAGGACGAGTGCGCGACCGAGGTTGCAGCCATCCGAGCCCGCCGGGCCGAGTCCGAGGCTCGACGCGTGGAGGCGGGAGCCGAACTCGCCGCCTACCGACGGGCGACCGAGTCCGAGCGGCTCGAACGCTGGCCCGAGGTCGCAGAGCGAGAGCGAATCGCGGCACGAGCACGCCGGGGGGCTATCTGATGGCCCTCGAAGCGCAACAAGATCCTGGGGTGGATGCCCCGGCCGATGCTGTGGACGCGGCATTGAAGCCCGAACCGGACGCGGACGCGACCCCGGCGGAGGCGAACAGCACTGACGACGCGCTCACCAGCGCCCGATCCGAGCGGGACCAGGCGAAGGCGAAGCGTCGAGAGGCGGAAGAACGGGCGGAGTCCCTCGAAGCCGAACTCGCGGAGCTGAAGCGACAACACGAGGGCCTCGCCGTCGAGGCCGAACACCACAACCAGCTACGCGAAGCCGAGCAGGCGCGCCAGCGGGAGCACACCACACGCGAAGTTGCCGCGGGCTTGGCCCCGCAGTTCGGTGACGTCATCGCGCGCGGGGTTCTGCTGGCGCTCGCCGAGCAGGACAGGGTCGATCTCGAAGCCGTGGATGCGGCCGCCGTCGCCCTCGAGTACCTGCGCGACGCTCAGCCCGGAATGCTCCGCAAAGACGGAGATCCGGGGCCTGGCCTGGCGACACGTGGCGCCTCCAACCGCTGGCGAAGCTCCGCGATCTGAGCGGGCCGCCGGCGACTGAAAGCGTCCAGAAATGTCCGTCTCCAGCGATATCACCGAAGTCATTCCCGGGGAGTCGATCCCCAACTACATCGAGTCGTTCCACTACGGCCCCGATCTCTCCGGCATCGTGCCGTGGGTCGAGCCGGTACCCGACGGGACGGGCCCCGTGTTCGTCTTCCCCCGAGCTGACGAGCTGACCGTCCCCGCGGGGGCGAAGGTCGAAGGCAACGCGTTCACCGAGGTCGTGTTCACCACGGACCAGACCCTGGCGACGTCCGGGGTGGTGGGCATGACGCTGCGCCTGTCCGGAGAGGCTCAGAAGGACGCACGCGGCGGGATGCCCCGCTCGATGCTCGATCAGGGTCTGAAGGCCATGCGTCGGCGCCTGAACTCCGACATGTTCGCGACCACGCTCGGGGCGACGTCGACGATCGGGGACGACGCCACCGCGTTCAACATGGCCCACGTGGCCGCGGGCGCGGCACTGTTCGAGGGCCTCTCGCCCGAGAGCAACGCGATCGGCCTGGTCTGCTCGCCCGTGCAATACGGCACGCTGGCGGCGGACTGGTTGAGCAGCAACGCGGCGATCCTGTCGACGCTCGACCGTGACGAGATGCTCCGCCCGACTCCCGGCTACAAGGGCCGTTGGGCGGGTCTCGAAGTGTTCGTGACGCCCCACGCGGCGACGGACACCGGGACGATCAACGGGGCGATCACGGCCCTGGGCCGGGGCTCGGGCTTCGGTGTCGCGGTCTGGCACGGCATCCAAGCCGTCGAGGACCCCGAGCCGGGCAACTACCGAACCGCTTGGCACATGTCCGCCCGCTATTCCTGCGTGCTGACCAACCCCGCGAACCTGACCGAGCTCGTCAGCTCGGCCGACTGAACACCATGCGCAGCCCATCCGCCGAACCCACCCGCCTGTTTCTCGTCGACCCTGCTGGACGTATTCGGGGCCTCCCGGTCCACGTCGTGGAGCAGGAAGACGGCGCGACCGTCCTCGAGTCGGTCTCGCACTGGCAGCTCGCCCCAAGCGGGGAGCTATCCGAGCAGGCGAAGGGGAGGGGATGGGCGCGCCTCCGCGACCTCTACCGTGACGACGTCTTGGGCGAGCGGGGCTTCGAGGTCTTCCGCGACTACGACGACGCCCGCGGTACCGGTCGGCCGGGCGATCTCCCCGATCACTGGCTGCCCGCGGAGGTCCGGCGACGTCGGGCCGAGCGGACCGCCCCCGAGCCCTGGAAGGCGCCCACGCTGCCGAAGAAGAAGGGCGCGTCGGCGTGACCGCGCCCAACTGGCGGCGCGCCTACGTGGCAACGTTCGTGCGGCTCCGCGACCACATGCGCGAGGCCGTCTCCACCGGGGCGGCGTCGTGGATGAGCCCCGGCGACATCGATGACCACGCATGGCGGCAGGCGCAGCGGGACACCGAGCAGGCGATCCGGCGTTCTGAAGACTCCAAGGCGCGGGCCCGGGCTGACGCTCGCCGCTAGACTCGCCTACTCGGGAGTCCAGAGTTCGGCGAACTGCTCCGTTTCGAGGCGGAGCGTCACCTCGGCAGGAACAGGGCCCCGGGCGAGCCAGACCGCAACGCAGTAGTTCGAGCCAGAAAAGCTCTTGGTGTCGTGACCCTCGATCCGGCCACCGCCGCCGAGTTCGACCACGCGCCGATTCTTGACCACGTTGCCTTCGATCTCGGCGGCAAGCTCACTCAGGGCTTGCAAGGCGTCCGCCTTGGTTTCTGCCCAGACGACGTGGTGGCGCTCCTTCTTCGGGTCAACCTTGCGGATGGCGGAGGCGATCTCACGGGCCCAGTGCTCTTGGCTGAACGTCGGCATCGAGTCTCAGCGTACCTCCGTTGCGGAACAGGACGACGGACGTTCTCAGGATCGGCGCGGGAGCTGGGGACACGCCGGGGACGGCTGGTCCCCAGTTGGTCCCCAGTCCCCGGCCGGTGTCCCTCGAGGCTTGAATTCGAAGCCCTATCTGGTGCTCGCAGCAGGAATCGAACCTGCGGCCTACGGTTTAGGAAACCGTTGCTCTATCCGACTGAGCTATGCGAGCGGCACTCGCCGAGGCGAGGCGGGACGGAACCTAGCCCGGTCCGAGGCGGCTGTCCACGGCGGTGTTTGGGCTTGAGCCGCTCATGATTCGCTCGTAGACCCGGGCTTTGGCCCCGGCGAAGCCGCAGACCATCAGGAGGACGGGGGCAGGGCGCTCTCGGTCAGCGCGGTCCGCACGGCTTCGCCGGCGATCGCGGCAACGTCCCCGAAACTTACCATCCGCCCCCTCGTGGGACACACTGCGGGCGGTGGAGGATCTCTTCGACGCCCGTGTGCGCCTGTGCATCGAGCCGATCGGGGAGCCCGATCCCACGGTCCTCCCCGCGCAGGAGCAGGCGTTGATCGCCAAAGCGGTGCCCAAGCGCCGGCGCGAGTTTGCCGCGGGCCGGCTGTTGGCGCGGCGGATGCTGGCCGAGTTCGGCGTGCCCGATCAGCCGCTTCTTCGTGGCGAACACGGCGCGGTCCCCTGGCCCCAGGGGATCCAGGCCTCGATCAGCCACTGCGGTCCGTGGGTGGGGGTCGCGATGACGGACGCACCGGAGATCTCCGGGCTCGGCCTCGATATCGAGGAAGCCAAGCCGCTCGAAGAGAAGTACTGGCACGTCATCATGACTGAGGAGGACATGTGTCATCTGCAGTCATGGCCACAGGAGGCACGTCCGGAGGTGGCCAAGCGCATGTTTGGGGCCAAGGAGGCGGCCTACAAGGCTCAGTACCCGAGCTCGGGCGAGTTCCTGCCGTTCTCGGCCATGTGGATCGCGGTTCGAGAGGACCTGGAGTGCTTCGAAGCGACCTTCCTGCGGGACGCCGGACCGTGGAGGCGCGCAGACGTGCTCGCGGGGCAGTTCGCGTCACTGGGTGAGCATGTGGTCACGGGCGTGCTGACGGAGTCCTAGACGCACCGAGATGGGACGGCCAAAAACGGTCCAGCCCCTCGCAGAAGGCGGCCGCAGCAGGGCTGACGTTTTTCGAGTTCGAGCATGGCAAGCAAGACCTCGAGCCAGACGCGACCTTCCGCTGGACGCCGCAGTGCTGAGCGCGCCGTCCCGTGGTCCCGCCGACTCGACCATTCCACCAAACGATGTCAGCGTGCGGCCGCTTTCGCCCACGATTGCACCGCCCCATGTCAGCGTCTCCAAAAACGTGACGATAGGCACCTCTCCGGCTCCGAATTCGGGTGAATTGCGTTGTGAAGGGCAGGGCGATGCCGTACGACCGACGCCGCGTCCATGTCGGTCACAGCACACGCTCGCAAGCCCTTGGGAACCTGGCGCGGAGACCCGGCCACGCTCGTGCACGAGCCTGCCGCGATCGCAGCCGGGCTGCAGCGGGTGCACGTGCCGCTGTGGGTGGTGCAAGACGGCGATCGAATGTCGAT
>CAYGTG010000310.1:0-8127 GCA_964352485.1 uncultured Nannocystaceae bacterium
AACTTGGCGTACACGAGAGCTTGAGCAGGCTCCCCGAGTCGAAGGTACGCCATCCCCAGCAGCATGTTGGGCGAGGGCCGCTGTGGGGTCAGGCGCAACGCGGCGAGAGCGTGACGCTTGGCGCTATGGGGGTCGGATACGGCAAGGTGCACCTCGGCGAGCTCGGCGTGGATTTCGGCGATCGTCTTGTTGCCCCAATAAGCACCCGAGGGTCCTTGCAGTCCCGCCAGCGCTTTGCGCAGGTGTTCCTCCGCGACGCTGTACCGGCGCTCGGCGTTTGCCAGCGCTCCTCGCAGATGGGCGACGCGCACGAAGAATGGATGCTCAGGAGGGAGACCGGTTCGAAGCCGGGCCTCGGCGTCCTCGACCATCAAGCGGGCCTTGATGAGGCCTCCACGACGCAGGTAAGAAGCGGCCTGGTTGAGCCTCGTGGGTCCAGCCCGGAAGGTCGCGTCCCCCCAGCGGACGTCCGAGCGCCGCACGCTCTCCTCCCAAAGTTCGACGGCACGATCGGGCTCCACCGCCTCGATCAGCATGGCCTGCACCCCGAGGAACGACAGGTTCTGGTCTGACGGCGAGATAGGACCGTCTTTGGCTTCGAGCAGCCGAAGCGTTTCCCAGGCTTCCTTCTCTGCTCCTCGTGCAGTGAGTCCGGCGGTCATGTTCCTCAGCGCGACCCGAACAGCATCCTCGTTTCCAACTCGTTCTGCGGCAATCCATGCTTCGCGACATCGCTCGACGCCGGCGCCGCCGGGATCGCGCAGCGCCGCCTTGTAACACTCGACGTCGGCCATCAACGAGGCAACGCCACGATCTTGAGGGTCGAAGAGGGGTTGGGTCAGGAGTGCATCCGCATCTTCAATGCGCCCAAGCTCGAGGAGTGTCTGCACCCGCAAGACATCTGGATTCACCTGTGCACGCACGCTCTGCGCCAACTCAAGACAATCGCTCGTGGAGCGCAATGGAGAGACGAGCACTCCGAGGTTCTGCAAGAGTTCGGACTCGAACTCCCCGATGAGCTGAAGAAACGTCTCCGCAAGGAGCTCGCGGTTGTGCAGGCACACCAAAGCGTCTTCTCGAACGGGACCGGGGTCGAGTCCGCATGCTTGCGCACGAACGTCGAGATACTCTCCGACGAACTCATCGACAAGACCTTCGACGCGGGAGAACGACGCCGGCCCCGCGGTGGCGTCGGCGCGAGCGAAGCCGTCCCGCAACCGGCTGCGCGCCTCCGCGGTCCACGATGCTTGAAGCGGTGGGTCGGTGCAGCGCGGGTCGTTGGGGGCCGCGAGCACGAACCCGATTGCCCCCGCAGAGACGACGGCACCTCCAATCGCAATCACGTTGCGGCGGCGCTTGCTGGGGTCCCGGCGAAGCGCAAGCAGCAGCGTTTCCATGTTCGGGAACCGGTCCGCGGGCTCCCACTGCACCCCGCGGCGAACGACGTCGTGAAGCCAAGAGGGAACCTTCGAGTTCGGGGGCGTGACCCACCGGCGGGGATCGTCTGGGTCTCGCAGCGGAGGACCGCCACCGTAAAGAGCGGTCCACAGGGCCACGCAGTATGCGTATTGATCGCTCAGAGGGCTGAACTCGCCGTCGAACTGCTCGGGCGCCATGTAGCCCGGCGTTCCGGCAATGACGCTCTCGGCCGCCCCGCGGGAGGCGAGCCCAAAATCGACGATCCGGACACTCTGGCCGACGACGACATTGCTGGGCTTGAAGTCTCGATGAACGAGTCCGCTGCGATGGACAGCTGCGAGTCCCTCACCCGCGGCGATCAAGGGGATGAGCGCCTCTCTCCACGTACGAGGCTGTGCCAGCCACTCTCGCAGCGTTGGCCCGCGCACGTATTGCATCACCATGAAGACCCCCTCCCCCTCCCCCGCGGCGAAGGTTCCGGGAAGGTCGAACGTGCCCGAGTCGTACACCTTCACAACATTGGGGTGGTCGACTTCGGCAAGAGCCTTGGCCTCCTCGAGCAGGCCGAGCCGCGCCTGCTCCGAGTTTCTTTCGACATGCAGAAGCTTGAGGACGACCTCTCGGTCGAGGTTGGGGTCTTCGGCGCGGTAGATGACTCCCATCGCCCCGTGCGCCAGCCGTTCTCGCAGCCGGTAGCGTCCGATCTCAACGGTGCGTTCCGACGGCCCAAACATGCGCTGCTTGAGCGACTCGACCAGAAGGCTCTCTTCGACGGGGTCCCAGACCCCCTCTTGTAGCGTCTTCTCGAATCCGGGATCCACGGTGCCGAGTCTACCGCAACCGCCGGGAGGACGATTCTGCGTGGCCATCGCGCTACCGGGCCGGATAGAGCTGAAACTCGGAAGGGTGGAACTCCTCCCACCGGGTCCAGTCCCCGTGAAACGGATTTTTTCCGAATGTCTCCGTCCCCACGATTGCGCGCCGTGGTGCGAAGATCGTCCCCACCGGCTTGTCGAGCTTGAGCCCGGCGAGGGCAACCCAAAAGTCTTTGACCAGCTTGGGGTTGAGGCCGGCTTCACACGCAAACAACACCACATCTCCTCCCGAATAGCCGTTTCTTCCCATGGCGTGTGCGAGCTGCTGACCCGTCATGAGCTTCGCGCCGGTGTCGAACCTCGTCGCCTTCGCCATCGCGTGAATTGCAACCAGGAACGCCCCGTCCCAGTCGTCGGGAAGGACCACCACGTTGTCGGCGGTCGCGTTCAGTCCACGGCCTCGCACCGCGCCCCCCGGGCCCAAGAGCTTCGACCTGTGATGGCTGGGATAGGGCACGACTCTGTTTCGGAGCGTCTCGAGCTGCTGCGAGGGTGCCGCGGAGAATGTGCGCCGCGTCGCCGCCCGCTGCAGGACATGCCGCTCGAGTTCCTTACGGTGAGACGCCCCGAGGGGCCGCCGCAGGAAGAGAGCCGAAACAGCCGTGGTCCCGAGGATGAGCACGGCTTCGGCGAACAGCTTTGCCGCATCCTCGAGCTCGGCCTCGCTGCGCGCCCGGTGAGCCTTGTGATTGAACTCCAGCAGCTTGAGCACTCCCTCCATCCCCGTGACGCCCAAGACCGCGACGGCGAGACCCGCCAAGATCAGGTCGAGAACGAAGCCGATCCCGAACAGGTGTGCGACCAGCCAGCCCGCCATGGTTGCCGCCATGACCCCGAGGTTGGCAGGGGTCAAGAATGCCTTGACCTGTGCAGCCACGTGCCCAGGCATGTACTTGAACGATCGAGTGATCGCGTCCAAGACTTGCGGCATCTCCGGCTGCATCTTCTCGAGCGTCTTGGGGTCAACCGACCCAAGAAGTGCAAACGCACCACCGAGCAAGGAGGGGTTTAGGGAAACGATCGGATTGAACATCGACTCCCCTGGTCTGTGGGTCGAGCCGTAAACCGGTTGGCGGCCGGCCAAAGAAAACCTCGTCTGACCGTCCTTCCGCTCGTGGCGACGCGCGAGTCTGGCCACGCCTCGACGTTGCCCACCCGCCCGCGGCAAATGATCGACGGTTCTTGCCAACCGATCTTGAACTCAGCCCACTGCTCTGCGGTGAACATCGGAGATCGGAAGCGTTTCCTGCTGGGGTTCGTGGCCCCCGGGGTCCTCGCGGTGGGGTGCGGCGAACCCGGCGCTGTGGCTCTTGACACCGCGCGCATCGCGGGCGGAGAGAAGGTAACGACCAACCGATACCCCTTCTCGGTCGCCATCTTCCGCGGCGGCACCGACCTCGACGATTTCCTGTGCGGCGGAGTCCTCGTCAAGGAAGACTGGATTCTCACCGCGGCTCACTGCGTCGACGAGATCCGTTTCGCGCAGCGCGGGCAGCTAAGGATCGGGGTCGGACGCCGCTTCTTAGGGCACTACACCGACGAGAACACCTTTCGAGCCACTGCGATCCTCCGCCACGCGAACTACGATCCGGTCTCGTTCAACTTTGACGTTGCACTCATCCGACTCGATCAACCCGCCGACCAGCCACGCCCTGTACTCATGACGACGGGGCGCGAGGCGGACCTGGCTAAGCCCGGGGACATGCTGTGGACGATTGGCCATGGACGCAGGAACAGCCATACAGCCCCAGGCAAGAGCCTGTTCGAGGCCTCGGTACCGGTTGTTGGAAGGAACGCGTGTCGAGCCGCCTACGAGGACAGCTGGATCACGCATCGGATGCTCTGCGCCGGCGGTGAACCGGGCGAGGGCGCGTGCCTCGGCGACGATGGTTCGCCACTGCTTGCGCAAGACGATGATCAGTGGGTCCTCGCGGGCGTCAACAGTTGGGGGCGGGGCTGCGGCGAAGACGGGAGGCCTTCGGTTTACACGCGGGTGCCGGGGCTTCGGCCGTGGATCAATGAGTGTACCGCGGACCCCTCGATCTGCGCCAAGCAACCGGCGACCTCGTGCGAACGACGCGTCGTTTTGACCGGCTACTGGCCACCCACCAACGAGATGCTCCGACAGTGGAGCGACGACCCTGCCAAGAACGGTGGTGCGTGGGTCGGCAAGAACTGGAGAGGCCGCGGCTACGATGTCTATGCCCACTTTCCCGAGTTCCCCGCTGGCCCTCCCCATGGGCCGTGGGGGTCCGACACGCATGTGGGTCAGGGGGAGCTCACCGTCGACTATCAGGATACCTCGAGCGACTTCTGGGACATCGTCGATGAGCACGACCCCGTCCTTCTCATCACGACCTCGCGCGGCGGTGACAGCATCGGGTGGGAGCTCGAGGCCCTCGAAGGCGGTCACGCCTCGGTCTCCACCGATCCTGCCCGAGACTGGTACACAGACGGACGCGGGCCCGTGTTCCCCGACGAGGACACCATCGATGCACGAAGCTGGGATGCGATCACGCGCTATCGGGATCAGACGGTCGCCTCTTCGCTTCCCCTGACGACGATCGCCAACGCGGTGACTCCAATGGCGCTCACCAACGTCGAGATCGACCACGGGACCAGCGGGAACTACCTTTCTGGATTCATGGCGCTGCATGGCCTCTACTACAACGCCACCCACCGCAACAACCTCGCCGCCGGTCACATTCACGTCGGTGTGGATGTGTCTGCACAGGACGCCGAGGCGATGATGGAGACGACGCTGGAGGCCGTGTTGTCGCGGTACCCGGTGGCGCTTTCGCCGTGCTCTGATCCCCTTTGAAGAACGCTCCGATGATGCACAAGCGCCCCTCCCCCAGACTCAACGCCGTCCTCATCTGCAGCACGTTGAGCTTGAGCTGCAGCGACCACCGCGAAGCGGAGCCAGCCCGCGTCGCGCCAACACCCGAACACGAGGACGCCGGTGAGGCAACACCGGCGCCCAAAGCTCCGAAGCCGAAGGCCAACCCGGCCGAGCCCGCTGCCCCCGAGCCCGTCGAAGAGGCCCAATCGCCTCCAGAACTGGTCGCCGCCGGAGACGGCTTCTTTGCGCTGACACTCCGGCAGCAGGGCAAGCCGAGCTTCGAAGACGACCAGTTCCGGGTCTTCGAAACTGACGACGAAACCGTGGTCTTCTCCCACGGCCCTTGGATCCTCCCGGTCGACGGCACCGGGACCCTCGTGCAAGACCGAAAGTGGCTTGCCGGCCTCGACTTCTCGGACCACGAGCCCGAGGTTTTCCCCATGCTCAATGCATGGACCGTCCACGAGCTGGGGGGACGCAGCCCGGATGCGCTGCTGATGACCGTCACGACGATGGACCCCTACGGCTCGGGTCCCTTTCCACACAGGGCCTATGTTTGGAAGGGCGACCGATGGACAGCGACCGGAAACCGCAACAAGCACTACTGGAGCTATCCGGACCGACTCTCGCCCTGGGTCGAAGGGTCGACGCTCTCGCACCGTGGCTTCGGGCATCGATACGAGGACCCCGACGCGGACGCGTCCCAGCCGACCGAAGCTCAGGCGCGAGTCTGCGACAAAGCGATCGCGTCGGCACGCCAGGTGACCGTGGTTGCAGGGACCGGCAAGGCCCCCCGGCAAGCCCAGGGCCTGAGCAACGTTCGGGCGACAGCGGACGGGCACCTCGTCGGCTTGGGAAGGGCCGGGGTCGTTCACTACAGTGTCGAAGAGGACCTCGCCGTCACCCGAGCCCTTCCTGGCGATCCAAGTCTGGATGGGCTCGAGCTTTTCGCGGCGGACCACGCGTACGCCTTTGGGAGCATCTTCGATGGGAGTCGTTCGGGCCCGTACATCGCCAAATTCGACGGGCGCGCGTGGGTGCAGGTTCCCGGCCCCGACTGCGAAGACTCGGTGCTCGCCCTGGACTGGGCGCCTGATGCCAACCTCCACGTCTTGTGCAGCCGCCCACCGATCTCGGGTCCCTACCCGCCTGGCGTCCTGTGGGAGCGATCATCCGAGGGAACCTGGAGGCAGGTCGACTTCGGCGGAAGCCCGACGGAGTGGGTTACCAGCTTTGTCATCCAAAGCGACGCTCGATGGGTGGCGACCCGGCGAGGCGCGTATGGATCTCGCAAGCCGTCTGCAGTCCTCGCCGTCGAACACCTGGGGGACGTGGTCAGACACTTCTTCCCCGACGCCGCTCTGGACGAGTAACCGGGCGCTTTTCGAAGAGAGTCTGTCGCTCGCAAAGTCGGCCACGAACGAACAGCCCAACGATGCCGCGATCGAGATGACTACCAGCGAATCCACCTCACGGACGTCATGCCGGTGGCCGACTGGTCCGCTCATCGCAGCGACACCTCGTACATTTTCTTTCGCCGCGTGTTCGACCTAATGGACCGGGCCGACACCATCGAGGCCCAGGACTCGCTGCACCTGGCCTCGAAGCTCTAAGACCCACCGCGACTTCGAGAACTTAGTAGAGGTCGCGAATCCCGCGGACGTCACCGTTTCCGAACTTACGCAGCGCACTCGTGCACGGGTCACCCGTCGGGGACATGACCTGATTGCATTCGGCAGGGGTGTGTCCCAGGCCGTACGCGTGCCCGAACTCGTGAGTGGCAACCCCGCGCAAAGACCATCGGTCGGTGCAGCTCGCCGGGACGCCATTGCCCGAGTACCAGTTGCGATTCGTGTTGTCGTACCGCTGGTCAGCCTCGACGATGCGGAACGTGTTGGTGCCGTCGTCTTGCGCATATGTGCACGTGAACGCGAGCTGTTCGCCTGCGATGGCGCCCCAGCCGATGACACTGTGTCCATCGGGGTTTCCGCAGCTGAGCGTGGTGCCGCTCTTGGTGATGTTGGGTGCGAGCGTGGTCTCCCCGAGATACCGCTGCGTCGCGCTGCTCTGGTCCGCCAGCCCACAGCTGTTGCGTTGGACGGGGACCGCTCGCGCCGCATTCGTAAACGCTTCGACCGCCCTGTTCTTGCCGATGGGGCTGTTGGTGTGTCGGTACGACCATTCGAGCCGTGACTTCCATTTGGCCCTGACCTCCCCGCCCGAAAACAGGAACGAGAACGAGGTATCGTTGCACTTGGTCGCGCACGATGCGGCTGCGCCCGCGGGCAGCCCGAGCCGGTGGTCATCGGGGTGAAGGATGTAGACGCCGCGTTCGGCATCGTTCACCAGCGTAGCGACGGCCGTGTTGCCGTCCTCGTACATGACCTCGACTGCGACCAGGTTGCCCGGGCCAGGAACACGCACTGTGATGCCGTCCTCCACTTCGACGATGTCGCCGGGCTTGGCGCCATCGACTCGCTCCCCAACTTCGGGGTCCAGAAGCTGCGTGTCGTCAGCCGCCTCCACCTCGGCGGCGGATCGATCTTCAGCGCATCCGGACGTCGCGAGCGTGAGGGGAACGAGCAGGGAAAGAAGGGGGCGAACAGTGCGTGTCGTCATCTGAACCGGTTAGTGGGGCCCGGGACCGATCGGTTGGCGAAAAGCCGGAAAAACCCGGCACTGGGAAGGACTGAGCACGACAGAGATCGCGGTGGCGCTGGAGATCCCGCCGAGCACCCTCACCACCCGGCTCTCACGCGCGTGTGAAAAGCTTCGCCGGGAGATCGAGGCGCTGAGGGCTCCGGGACGAGCTCAAGCCGCGCGCTTTCAGGGACGAGCCTGCTTCGACCACCGACCCGTCGCCGCCGGCCGCCGTCACTCGCCCGCTAGGGCGGCGAACAGATACCGCTGCACGACCGAGCCCAGCTGGACTTCGGTCACGGGCTTGGTCAGAAAGTCGGAGCAGCCGGCGTCGCCCGACGCGTCGCGCGA
>CAYGTG010000311.1:0-8117 GCA_964352485.1 uncultured Nannocystaceae bacterium
GGAGGCGTGGTCATCGTGTACCGAGCCCACGACCGTAGACTCGACCGGTTGGTCGCCATCAAAGTCCTGACCGAAACGGTCGGGGCGGACGACGTCGACGTCTCACGTCGGTTGCTGGTCGAGTCCAAGGCGATGGCTCGACTCCAACACCCAAACGTGGTGGCTGTGTTCGATGTGGTCAGCCGGGAGGGGCACACGTTCATCGTGATGGAGCACGTTCGCGGGCAAACCCTGCGGCAATGGCTGGCCCGCGAGAGACGTACGACGGAGGTGATCATCTCCATGTTCGTGACGGTGGGGCAAGGTCTGCAAGCGGCTCACGACGCGGGCATCATTCACCGAGACTTCAAGCCCGACAACGTACTGGTGGACGACAAGGGCCGGCCGCAGATCACCGACTTCGGCTTGGCGCGCGCAGGACCCCGGGTGGACGAGGATCTGGTCCGGGTGACCTCCAGCGACGCCAACCTGGGAGGCGCGCATCTGCACATCACCACCGGCGGCATCGCGGGCACGCCGGCCTATATGCCGCCCGAGCAGCTGGACGGACGGACTGTCGATGCGCGAGCGGACGTGTTTGCGTTCTGCGTATCGCTCTGGGAGGGGTTGTTTGGGCAGCGACCCTTCCCCGAGTCGACGGCGGTGGAACGATTTGCAGCGGCGAGGGCTGGACAGCTTCTTTCGCCCGGTTCGCGTTTTGTTCCGCCGCCGGTGCTGGACACGCTACGACGAGGGCTGTCACCCAACCCCGACGCCAGACCCAGCTCGATGCACCTGATCGTCGATGGGCTCCAGCCGACGGTTCCTTCCGCGCGGCGTCGCTGGCCGCGGGTTGCTGCCGTGGGAACTGGAGTCATCGTGGCCGCGGTCGTTCTTGCTGTGGGTCGCGCCCGAGACGAGCCGGCCGCAGCGCAGTGTTCGGACTCCCTGGTGACTCCGCCGCTGATGACAGCCGAGCAGTGGGAGACGTTCGAGGGCGTCGCCGACGACGTAGACTCGACGGAGTCCCGCTTGGTCGCCAACCGGGTCCGACAGGAGCTCGACGCTCGCGTCGAGGCGCTCGACCGCGAGTACGCCTCTGCGTGCCGTGCAGGATCGGAAGGCGCTCGGTCTGCCGCCGAGACCGAGCACACCCAGCACTGTCTCCGCGCCCTGTGGTGGGACCTCAGCGCCCGGGCAGATCTGGCTCGCCAGGGGCGAAGCGAAGCCTTCGAGGAGATTTGGACCCTTCGGCCGGCCACAGACTGCGCCGCGCACGGGGCCGAGCTCGCAAGCGCAGGGGTGTCGACCGCTTACGATCCAGACGTGGCCGAGGAACTCACGCGGCTTCGGGCGGAGCGAATGGTGGGAGTCGAGGGGCTCGAGTCGCGGGCGCGGAGCTTAGTGGAGCGGGCCGAGCGGCGGCAGGTTCGACGCCTCGAATCGCAAGCTCGCTTCGAGCTTGCCATGACGCTGCACGCCAGTGACACTGAGCGGGCGCGCGAGCAGTTCGACCGCGCGGCGGAACTTGCCAACGCCGAACACGACGCCCTGATGGTCGGCATGACGCGGATCATGAAAGGACTCATGCTCCAAGGCGTTACGGAGCAGGAGATCTTGGAGGCGGAGCTCGAGCAGACTCGGGCGTACGCGGCGAAGATCCGGGACCCTGTGGTCCGGGGGGATCTCGACGGCTTGATCAACGTGCACGAGGCATACCTACACATCAGGCAGGGCCGCACTGAAGAGGCGAGGACTGCGAACGAGCGTGCGCGCAAAATCGCGTCCGAGCGCAGCCCTCGGTTGCTGTCGGTCACGTTGAACATTGCCGTGGCGCTCAGCCAAGATCTCGAATCGATGCGTCGAAATCGGCGACAGCTGGTCGCCTTCCACGAGTCGCAAGGGCGGGCGTCGTCGACCGTGCTGATGAACGCGATCTTGAGCCTTGCGCGCGTCGAGCTGGCGCTGCTCGACATCGACGAAGCCGATGCACTCGTGTCCCGCGTCGCGGGGATGGCCAGGCCTGGGGCGCTCCACCCCACCACGCGAGTCGAGCTCGAGCTGTTGCGGGCTGCCGTCGACCTGGAGCGGGGAAAGGCCAAGCAGGCGCTGACGCGTCTCGATGATCTCCTGCTTCGCTTTGAGCCCGACTCGGAGCGTCACCGTGAAGGCGCAGCTGAGCGGGCCCGCGTGCTCATCGCCCTAGGAAGGGCAGAGGAGGCGGCGGCGGTGCTCGAAGAGCTGGCACAGCGGTCAGGAACTCGCAAACCCGCGAACATTGCCGACGCCCTTCCGCTGGCGACGTTGCTTGCGCGGGCCCTTCATCTGTGCGGACGTGACGACGAGGCGTACCGACTGGTGGCTCCCATCAATGCTTGGCATCAGAGCAACGGAGGGGACGACGCGTCGCTCGCCGCCGCGGTGACCGGGTGGGCGGCGCTGGGTCGGGGGCTCGATGCGGAGGCCGAGCGCTGGCTGGCGAAGGCGGTGGAGAGCGCCGACGATCCGCGGGTGGTGGCGTGGGCATCGTTCGGGGCGGTGGTGCTGGAGGCGCGACTGGCCGGGGCGAAGCAGCCTGACCATGATCAGCGGGTGCGTGAGGCCCTCGAAGCGATGCAGCCGGCCTCGGTCTTTCCGTACGAACGCGCCGAAATGGAGCGGTTCACCGCCAGGTAGGCGGCCTGCCGGACCCTGCGGCGGTGATGGGCCCGATGGGCCCCAGGGGTGCGGCGTTCGAGCTACGCACCCGGCGTGGTGATCGCTTCCTGGACGGACTTCGTGGCCGCAGTTGCTTGCACGTCGAGCTCCACCAGGCGCATGGGATTGTCGACATCGTCACCCAGCGCGACGATGCCGAGCTTCGCACCGTCGGCCCCGACGATGGCTGGAGCGAGCTGACGAAGCACCGCGATTGAAGTGTTGCGATCGACCGCGACGAGCACCGGTGCGTCACGAAGCGACTGCGTCCCGTCGCCGCGTCGTTTCGCCACATCGTCCCGGAGAACGTCAGCGATCTGCGGGAAATCGAGGGACCCAACGGGCCCGCCGTCGAGACGTACGTGCCGACCGTGGAGGGTGACGAGGAGAAAGGGCTCCGAAAGCGGGGTGCCATTGTTGGTCGAGGGCAGTAGGATCGGCTCCCGTTGGATCCGGTCGCCGTTCCCGTCGAGCTCAGGGGCGTTCATCATCACCCAGGTTTCCCACCGCCAGCGCTCGAGCATCCGAGCGGTGAGGACCTCTGCTGTCTTCGGGTCGCTCTTCTCGGAGAGCCAGTGCCGGAGCTTGAGAAGGGCGACGGTAAGAATCGAGCCTCCCGCAGCGACGAAGTCGCCCTCGGTGAGACCCGAGGCGGGGGTGAGACCGCACTTCTCGTACAGCTCTGGGCCTCGCGCCCCCTCCGTCGCGTGGCCCACCAGGCCGGGACAGATCTCGGGCGCTACGGAGTCCCAGTCCTCAGCGGTCAGCTTCGGGCCTCCCGAAATCTGGGTCGGATCCGAAATCAGGTCGGTTCGCAGGAGCGCGAACTCCAGCACTCTTGGGCGGCCCGAGCATCCCCCACGGACAGCTTCGACCGATGCACTCGCTTGGTCGGCAACCCTGCCGTCCTCGGGGGACCACTGATCTCGGGCACGCGATGTCTGGTCGACGGCCTTCTGCAGCACTCCGGCGTCGCAGGTTTGCCGCTTGCACCCGATGGCCATGCTACCGGCGAGAAGCGTGAGAGAAGCAAGGCTGTGACGAAGGGTTCGGCGGGCACTCATGGTCCTGGGACACCCCGGAACGGCAGTGTTGCGCAGATCGTCTCGTGAGAACCCTCCGTAGTGTACTGGGCCAGGCCCGAGGGGCTTGCCGCGCCGTCTCGCCGGTCACCGCCGTCATTGGTCGAAGTACCGGAGCCGTCGCCGTCCGCGACCCCGCCGCCTTCATTGCGGGTGCCCATCCCGTCGCCCGTTGCCGTGTCGCCACACGCGAGCACAAGCGCTACCGCTGCAGCAGTGAGCGCGAGTGCGGGTGGAACAATGTAAGAACGAAGACTGTCGAGAACCATAAGCACCGGAACAAGCATCATGGAGCCAAATTGCACGTCCCGGTGCAACCGCGACCGCGAGCTCACACCGTCCTGTACTACGCCCTGCGCTCCGCCGTTGTGCCTTGTGCCGACGAACCCGAGCCCGCGCCCGCGCCCAAGCAGCTCTCCCTCTTCATCCCTCGCGGCAAGCTACAGCCCCCTGAGTCTCTACGAGCGCCTCGCGTTGCAACGCGCTCGTCTCGGCGTGCCTGCGAGTTGGACTCCGTGCGGCCGCCGTCCCCTGTGGACCTGTCGCAGCCCATTTTCACCAGAAATCGCTCGGCTCTCACCGGCTCAGCTTCGCTCAACACCCCGCGGCTCCTCCCCGTCGCTCCACCCCGCGCCTGCCGCCCTCTCCTCTTGCTCGCCGTACTCCTCCATCCCGGCTTTTCACACTTCATTTCGCTTCAACGCACCCACAGCGGAAACTCGAGCTCGCGCTCTTCGTCGGCCGACACACAGCGCAGCGCGATCATCCACGTGGTGTCGTGGAAACCCGAGGCGGCCGAGCATGGGGCGTCGACGGGAAGCTCGAGGGCGGTCCGATGGACGAACGGGGAGTCCGCACCGAGGTCGCTGGCCGACAACTCGAACAGTGGGTGCTCCTGCAGCACCTCGACATCGTCGGCGCTGCCGCCCGAACCGAGTGGACCGGAGACCCGCAGCCTCTGCCGACGCGCGACGATTTGGCCGACCATGGACTGCACAGAGGCCGGTTGTGGGTGAAGGACCACGACCTCGACGGCCTCGCCGGGTACGATGGGATGGCGCGAGAGCTCGATGACTGGATCGGTCGAACGGAACTTGCTGCGCGTGTTGGACACGGCGCTGAGCAGGAACGGGACGGCGAATAGACTCAGGCCGATCTGCATCACCCAGGTCGTCAGCTCTCCGTGGGACACGCCAAGGAAGTACCAGGACGCGCCGGCCGCCCAGGTGAACAGCGTGGCGAGTAGCCACGATAAGGAGAGCTTGTGGTCTGGCCGCAGTCGGTGGGCCGCGAGTCTGCCCCGCCCGACACGTACCGTTTGCGTTCTGGGAAGAGGTGGCCCTTGCAACGAGCTGATTATGCCGGAGAACCGGGGCGTGTCTACTCCACATTGTAGTGGTAGCAGTGCGGGCTGGACTGCTCGAAACCGATGGCCGACCACGTCGGGTTGTCGCTCCACGACGTGGCGTCGTAGGACCCCGGGCCCGAGCCACCGATCTGGCATCGACCGTTCCGGCCTTGGCGGCGGCGGCGTTACCCCCGTCGTCTTCGATGAGGGCGGTGATGATGACCGCGGTCTTCGCCGGGCCTGAGTCGATCGACTTGGCTAGCGCCTCAGTACCCGGGTTGGCCGTTTGTCCCGAGCCGAGGTCGACGGCTTCTTCCCACTTCATTTCGCTCAAACGCCCGTCGACGGGTTCCACGAGGCGTTTCGGTGGCGCACAGGCTTCGAGCCCAACGCGTGATGGCGGACAGCGAGAGAGCGGGTGTCCCGGACCTCAATACCGATTCACCCCGTCGACCCCCGGCGCGTTCGGGCACGGGTGCTCGCACGAGGACAGCATGCGAAGATCAGCACGGCCCCGTGAAGACCACCTACCTGCCCCTCCTCCTCCTCGCCTCTTGCAAGGGAACGACAGCCCCGCCTGAGCCTCCGTCCGCGCCTGAAGACCGCATCCACGAGCCCGCGATCGAGGCCCCGGACGAGGCTGCCGTGACGCTCACGCGCGGAGACGGCAAGGAAGGGTTCAGGCGATCTGACAGCGGCGACGCGCCTTTGCTTCGCGTGTCCGTCATCGAACCCGCGGGGTCCAACGCACAGGGGCTGGCCAAGCGCTTCGTCGCAACGATCCCCGCGGTCTACGCCTGCTACGAGCGAAGCCCGTCCAAGGATCGTGCCTGGCTCTCCGTCGAGATCGGCCACTACGGCGACCCTGCCTCCGTACGCGTCCAGCTCGGACCCACCGAGCCAACCGAGGAACTTCGAGCCTGTGCCGAAGAGGCCGTCGCCGAGTTGCAGGTCGAGGACGGTTCTGCACACGGGCTGTTCTCGGTCGAGATCTACGAGACCGCTAGCCGCGCGCCCGAGCTCCCCACTCCACAGCCCGATGACCGGGTCGAGCTGCGCTACGGCGCCGGCTGCTACCGCTGGATCGAGGAGCCTCCATGCCCGCCGCGCAAGCGCTGCTACGTCGACCGGTGGGAGCTCTGCGCCTGCCGGTGAGCCTTCGCCTCGTTACGCCGAGCGCTTTCGCCTCACGGCGCGAAGGCGATGATCTGGTTGCCCACCACGGCCGCAACGCTCCCGCGGCTGTCGGTGTCGAGTTGCTCGGGCCGCAGCGGACCGAGCTCCTGACTCCACAGGATTGCATCCCGTTACGGCGGGTTCCGTTGTCGCATCGATCCCACGCCGTTCCACGGCGCGTTGCTGTTCGGTGAGAATAGGAGCCTCTCGGCAGGATGCTTGGTGGAAGGCTAGGGGAGTGCACTACGCGGGGACGCAGACGCCGTCGTCGGCGCAGCTGTACGGTGGAGCGTCGAAGTGCTCGCAGGTGAAGCCTGCCCCGCAGGGCGTCTCATCGTTGCAGTACTGGCGGCAAACGAATGCCGCGCAGTCCAACCCCGCGGAGCACGGGATGCCGCTCTCGCACGGCTCCCCGACGCCGGCCCGCCCCGTCTCCGCGCAGCGATAGTTCAGGGGTCCGCCGCCCGCCGACACTCTCGTGCACGCCTGCGATGCCGGGCAGTCCGGAGCGTACACGGGATGACAGGTTGCCGATCCCGCGCCGCAGTCCGTACCGCCACAGGTGAACCCGCCCGCACACGCCAAGTCGACGGACACCGTCTGCGATACGGAGAGGCCGATCTGGTCGAAGAAGGTCGCCCGCACCAGCCGCGGCACCGGGGTGGGGCCTGCCTCCTCGATCTCGAGTTCGAAGAGCACATCAAAGGGCACGCTTACCTCGTATGCGCCCTCCGCCGCCGCCGTGGCGAACGTGCCCAGCACGATGTCCCCGGAGTCGTCGGTGAGCTGCCCGCCGACCAGGTCGCGGATCCCGTCGGGGTCGGTGACGATCGCGGAGACGAGCAGGAACTCCTCTTCCTCGATCTGCGTCGCGTTGGTGGAGAGGTTGAGAAAGACGGGTGCTCCGTCGGGCTGGCCGCTCGACCCCCCGCTGTCGTCGTCGGCGGCCGAGCCAGTCTCGTCCGACCCCTCGCCCCCTTCAGTGCTTGCCGACATCGTGCTCGCGGAGTCATTCGTCGACGCTTCGCCTTCGGTCGACTGCGCTGGGCCGCCCGTCGTCGACCCAGAAGCCGTGTCCGCGCTCTCTTGGGCCGCCTCCTGTGTATCGTCGCTGCTGCATGCGGCGAGCAGCAGGAGGACTCCGAGGCGTGTTCCAAGCTTCATGGTGCGGGAAGAAGCAAAAGGCATGCCACCGCAGGACTCCGTCCTGCATCGGCCAGGCGCACAGGGCGTTCCCAGATCGAGCACCCGAAACGGCCTCTCGGTTCTCGATCTGGGAGGTTCGCGTGCGAGCATCGAGGTCTCACGAGGGAGTCGCCCGCCTCCTCATTCGACCCTTTGGCGTGGCTGTCTCCCGCCATCTCGCGCTCGTCGGGCTCGTGCTCTCGAGCTGCTCCGAACCCGCGACTCCACAAGCGCAGGGCGAACGCGAGCAATCTGCCAAGCCCGAGGCGTGGCGGCCAAGCGAGCCTGCGCATCCGGAGCACAACCTCGCTCCGGCGGGAGGATCACCGGGCACGACCGTATCGGTCACCATCACGCCCAACCGGGTGTTCGTGCGCGGGAAGTCGGTCGAGCCCGAAGCGCTGTCCGAGCGGCTCGAAGCGCTTGCCGAGAAGAAACCCGGTGCCACCATCGCGGTGCAGGCCGACTCGACCGTCCCAAAGGCGCGCGTGTCGGCGCTGGTCGACGCGTTGAAGGCGGCCGGCTTCTCCGACGTTGCGGTGGCAGTCCGGCCGATTCCCCCGGGTCTCTAGCACTTGCGCTAGCCCTCAATCAACGCTGTTTTCGAAAACCCGTGTAATCAAGGGCTAGTAGGCGCCGTCAGGTGCCCG
>CAYGTG010000312.1:0-8114 GCA_964352485.1 uncultured Nannocystaceae bacterium
CCCCTGATCCAACGCTTTCTCGAGGGCGCCAAGACGCGCGTCCAGGTGCAGGTCCCGGGTCTGGGCGGCACGATTCAGACCCTGGAGAACGCCTCGCTGCGGGCTGCTCTCAAAATGGACGCTGGCCAGACGGGGGTCCGCATTCGCACCGTGGCGGCCGGCAACTCCGTCGATGGCGTGCTCGAAGTCGACGATGTCCTGATGTCGTTCGACGGCTACGACATCGCGAACAACGGGACGATTCGCTATGATCACAACCATCGCACCGGCTTCTTGGTGCTGTTGGGGGATCGCTTCGTCGGCGACTCGGTCGAGGCGACCGTGTTGCGAGACGGCAAAGAACTCAACGTGACCCTCGTGCTAACCCCTTTGAACCCGCTGGTTCACCGCGCTCGGTACGACCACGTTCCCAGCTACTTCGTGTTCGCGGGGCTCGTGTTCCAGCCGCTGAGCGTCAACTTCCTGCGCACGTGGACGGACTGGTGGGACACAGCGCCGAAGGAGTTCCTGGCGTACTACTACATGGGCGAACCCACCGCAGAGCGCCGCGAGATTGTCGCGCTCACGCAAGTGCTCTCCGATGCGGTCAACGCGGGCTACGAAGACCTCTACGCCGAGACCGTCAAGTCCGTAAACGGGGTTGTCCCTCGCGACCTCGTCCACTTCGCCGAACTCGTCGATGCCTGTGGAGATCACCTGGAGCTACGCATGAAGAGCGGCGCTCTTGTGGTGTTCGATGCGAAGCAAGCCCGCGCAAAGCAAGGCGAGATCCTCTCTCGCTACCGGGTTCCGGGCGACCGCTCGGAGGGGCTTGCCTCCAGCAGACAGCCGAACACCGACGCGCCGTAGGTCACGGAGCAGGACTCAGTCATTCAGGGCTGCGAGGAGCGTCTCAAAAGCCGTCGTCTCGTCGTGGTCCGCGAGCTTCCGCGCGATCTCCAGGCCGTCCTCGGCGTATTGCCGGGCCTGTGCGTTCTGGGATTGTTCGGTGGCCACCGCACACAGGAAGCGCAGCGTCGACAATACATCGCGGTGCGTTTCGCCCCGAGTCTTGCGGGCGATGAGCAGCGCCTCTTCGAGCTTGCCCCGAGCCGCCTCGAAGTCGCGATCGGCCATGTCGACCTGCGCGAGGGTGCGAAGCGATGCCGCCACGGCCGGGTGGCTGTCACCGTCGAGCGCGCGCCGGGCTGCCAACGCTTGGGTTGCGTGTGCGCGGGCGGGCTCGACTCTCCCTGCCTCGATCTCGATGAGCGCGAGGTTGTTGCGGAAGTCCGTGGTCTGCGGGTGGTCCTCGCCGTAGGACGCGCTGGCTCGTTGGACGACGTCCTCGAATGCGTCCACGCAGGGCTCCGCGCCGCGGGTCTCAAAGCAGACTGCGGCGATGGAGTTCGCGACGCGAGTCACATCGGGGTGGAATTCTCCCAGCAGTGAGACGAGCTGGTCCCGGACCCACTCCCACTGGGTGAGCGCCTTGTCATGCTGGCCTCCGTAGAAGTAGGCGATCCCCAAGGAGTCATGGGCATAGGTGGTCACAAGCGTGTCCGGCCCGTGCACGCGCTCGAAGAGTTCGACAGCCCGATGGCAGTGGGTCAGCGCCACGGCGGTGTCCCCCTTGTCGGCGAGCAGCTGGCACATCACGTCGTGAAACTCGGCGGCTTCGCTGGTGTCGTTGCCTACTCGGTCGATGGCGGCTTCGGCGTGTCGGCCCCACCGGAGACCCTCGTCGTACTGCGAGAGCGAGACGCCAGTCGTGTGGGCAAGCTGTGTGAACGCGTCGGCGAGAACCCTGTCGTGATCGGAGGCGAGCGCGGCGTACACGGTCTCCTCGAGATGCTGCACCGCCTCGGTGGGTTTGCCGCGCCACACGGCGAAGCGAGCCGCCATGTAGTGCGCTTCGGCCAGCAGCGGTCCATACCCCGTCGCCTTTGCGTCGGCGAGGGCCTGCTCCGCGCCTGGGGCGACTTGCTTGGACAGTCGGCTTGCGGCGGTGAGCCCTGCGATGCGTTCTCGGATCTCTTGCACTGTTTGGGCCAGGGCAGGGTCGTCCGGTGGGTGAGCGCTCGCGTCGAGTCTCTCGGTGTCCGCGCAAGCCTCGATCAACGGCAGCGCATCGATCGCTCGCGGCGCTCGCTCGAGGACGTTGGCGCCCGAGTTCTGCAGGGTTTCGACCGTGCTTCGCAGTCCTCGCAGCCGCAGGGAAAGGCAGCCCATTCGCAGGTCGAGCACGTGTTCGGACTGCTCGTTGCGAACGTGGGTGGCTTCGCAGGCTTCGCGGTATTCCGCTCCCCAGCTCGTGGCGTACGCGTCGAGTTGTTGCACCACCCGGTCTGCGCTGGCTTGGCCAAAGCCCTCGTGCCCGGCGGAGAGCTCGGTGCGCAACTCGGCCTCGAGCGCCGGGTTCCAGATCTCGGCGATGCGTCCCTCACCGGCCGTGCATGGGTCGCTGGGAGGTTCAGCCATGGCGGCGAATGCTCCCAGTGCGAGGGTTGCCCCTCCAACTGCGATCCATAGGGGGCGGTTGGAGCGAGGCCGGTCCAGCGCAATCGCCTGGAGCAGCGCTTCCATCGACGCAAAGCGCTGCTTTGGGTCCCGGCTGAGCCCCTTGTCGATGGCCCGTTGAAGTCGAGCCGGGATGTTGTTGTTTGATGGCGGCGACGACTTCTGTCCAGAACACACCGCGAGTCCGAGGGCGGCGGTTGTGTCGCCGACAAAAGGTCGCTCCCCGTACAGCCCCTCCCACAAGACGACGCAAAACGCGAACTGGTCCGTCCGCGCATCCAACTGCTCGGAGAGGTACTGCTCCGGCGCCATGTATGCCGGCGTGCCGGTGAGACCTCCGGTACGGGTGATGCGGCCCCCAAAGTCATCGTGGCTTCGCATCCGAGCCGCGAGCGAAACCTCCTCCAGCTCGGGTCGCTCCAGCGGCTCGGTCGAGACGCCGGCTGAAGACCGGGCCAAGCCGAAGTCGAGCACGCGCGGTCGACCGTCGCGACCCAACAGAACGTTGTCGGGCTTGAAGTCGCGGTGCACCAATCCCTCGGCGTGTGCTGCAACGAGTCCGCGCCCGGCGGCCACCATACAGGTCACCACCTCTTCCCAAGGGGGCCGAGTCTCGAGCCAGGCCGTCAGCGTCTCGCCTTCGATGAACTCCATCGCCACGAACACACGCTCATCGAAGACGCCGACGTCGTGCACCGTGACGACGTTGGGGTGGGCGAGCTTCGCCATCGCCTTGGCCTCGCGAATGAGGCGGGCGTGCCCGCGGCTGCCCGCGGCGCCATCGAGCCGCTCGGGGTGAAGAACCTTGAGGGCGACTTTGCGGTCGAGGTCTGGATCGAAGGCCGCATAGACGACCCCCATGCCCCCCGCTCCGATCCGTTGAAGGACGTGGTAGCGGCCGAGCTGGGCGCCCGGAAGGAGATCGATGTCTTGCAGATCCGGGCGTGCCGCCACGGGGGCGGTCTCGAGGCTGAGGTCTTCGTTCGTCTTGTCGCCGGGCGATGGACTCATGGAGCC
The DNA here is from genome assembly GCA_964352485.1 of uncultured Nannocystaceae bacterium. Classification (GTDB taxonomy): domain Bacteria; phylum Myxococcota_A; class Polyangia; order Nannocystales; family Nannocystaceae; genus CAJXVA01. The sequence continues at coordinate 3,517 of CAYGTG010000312.1, forward strand.
TCCCGCGATGTTTCGGCTTTACTCGACGTTATCAAGGCGCGATTCAAGGCTAACAGGACGCGGGAAAACTCGACACCGATCGGAGGTTCGGGCCCGTGCTGCTACGGTGCTCATGTGCCGACTGCACCTTCGCTCCTGCACCTCGACGCACACGTGCTCGCGATGAACAAGCCGTCCGGCCTCGCGGTGCATCCGGGTTGGGTTCCGCGCACGGAGCCCACGGCGTTGGTCTGGGCACGGCGGGAGGCGGGTTGTCACGTGTTCCCGGTGCATCGACTCGATCGCGCGACGAGTGGTGTCCTGCTGTTTGGGTTGAGTTCGGAGGTCGCTCGAGTCCTCGGCGCGGCGTTCAGCGCCACCCAGGTTCGCAAGCGCTACATCGCACTCGTCCGCGGCACTGCGCCGGACGAGGTCGAGATCGACAACCCCGTGCCAAAAACCGAGGACGGTCCGCGGGTGGACGCGGTCACGTGGTGCCGCCGGCTTGCCCGCAGCGCCGTGGATCGGTGCAGCCTCGTCGAAGCGCGCCCACGGACCGGCCGTCTCCACCAGATTCGCCGGCACCTCAAGCACCTCTCACATCCGCTCGTCGGAGACGTGCGCTACGGCAAGGGGGACGTCAATCGCCACTACCGCTCAAGGTACGACCTGCATCGACTGGCACTCCACGCGCTCGAGCTGGAGGTCGCGCATCCGTGCGGTGAGGGGATGTTGCACCTGCGGGCGCCGGTGCCCGAAGACCTCGCTGTCCCGCTTCAGCGGCTCGAGGTCTTCGACGCGATTCCTCAGCCTTTTAGTCCTTCGATGGCACGTGTCTGAGGTCGCCGGTTCCGCGAAGGCTGGCGAGGTACCGCGGCGTGCTCAGGGCCAGGCGTCGCCGCCGGGCAGACCGTCGGCGATCCAGTCGGCGAGCAGGTCCCGGTCTGCGGGCGTCATCGTCGCCCCGGACCCATCATCACAGGCGTAGGCGGGCGGCATGGTCTGCTGCTCAACGACCCGCGTGTGCACGACGCTCGCGGCTTCGCGCCCCTGGACGGTCGCGCGCCAGCCCTGCAGCGTGGTGAGGTCGAACGGCAGCGAGAGGCGATAAGCCTCGGCTTCCGACACCAACATCTCGGCCAGGTGACAGCCGCAGTTGCCCGCCACGACCTCGCCGATAATCTCGGGGATCTGCTCCGCGGTCAGGCCGGCGTCGATGGGCGCGACGCCGGAGGCGGCCAGCGCCTCCACGCTGCACGAGCCGCCGTCCATCACGCCCTCCTCGCCGTCGGTGTCGGCGGGTTGCTCGGCTTGTCCGCTCCCGCCTTGTGCATCGGTGAGATCGGCGCCGGCGACCCAGCCGAGCAACAGCGCGATGTCTTCGGGATCGGCGGAGTCGCCCAGGGGCATGCGCGCGCCCTGGCGTTGGCGTCCAGCCGGTGGTTCGGCCAGCACTTTGATCGCCAGGTAGCTGTCCTGCACCGAGCCTCGACGCACGAGCGCGAGGCTCGGCTCTTGATTCGACGGCGCGCCCGAGAGCAGCGCGCCACTGTCGGCGCTGTTCAAGGAGAGGCCGCCGGCGCGGGTCGTGGCATCGTGGCAGCCCGACGTCGCACAGTGCGTGTCGAACACCTGCTGGACCCGGCCGGGGACCTCAGCATCCGCGGAGCCGCCCGGGCCCACCGCCTCGATCTGGACGCAACCCGTGAACAGGAAGGGAATCCACCAGAGTCGTTTCATCGTGGGTCTTCTTTCTTGTTGCGTCGCTTGATCCCGAACTTCCGCGAGATGCCAAAGCCGAGGTAGAACGACGCGCGGAGCAGGGGGTTGCGCGAGGTGCTCGGAGCGCCAAACGGGTTCGCGGTGTGTCCCCCGGGCGCCGCAAGGTTGACGTGGAGTTCGCGTCCGTTGCTGAACACGATCTGAAAGAGGTGCTTTCCGGTGAAGATCGATGTGCCCAGGGTGATGTGTCCCAGCTGCGGTCCGCCGAGATCCACCGCGTCGGCATCCACCCCCCGCCGGTAGAAGACGTCCGGGGTCCGTCCACCCGGGATGGGCAGCCCCCACTCGAGGTCGATCGCCCACCGTCGCGACAGCCACACCGAGGTCAGCAGCGACAGCTGCAGCGTGTCGCGTCGGTCTCGAACGGTGGTCGATCCGTAGGGCGGACCGAGGTCGATGACCGGGCTGGAGCTCTTGTTCGTCCGCAGGTGGTATCCGACGGAGAGCCCCGTGGCCCACCGTTCCCACCACAGGCGGCTGAGCATGGCCGTGAAGTTTCCGCTGATCGGGTTCGCCGAGTCGAAGCCGCGCAGGACGTCGAGCGACACATGCCCTCCCAGCGACAGCGGCGCGCCGTCTTCCTGCCGCAGCGGGACAACCTTGGTCCCGAGCTCCCACGCCTTGTTCGAGTTGCTTCGGCGCACTTCGACGTCCCAGCCGTCCATGATTCCGTAGCCCAGGCCAAGGCTCATGATGACCCCGCCATCGAGTCCGAAGGCGCCCCGCTCGGTGCCGATACGGCCGAATCGGTGGTCGATGCGGAACATCATCGAGCGGCCGCCGATGGTCGTGGTGGTCGGCTGGACACCCTGACGCGTGCCGCGAAACGCAGCCGGCGTCGAGCGCCGCGCCGGGGTCGGTACCGTGCCCGTTTGCGCCGCCGGGGTTGCGGTGGGGGTGCTCGTGTCGGTCGGGGTGGTGTCGGCCGGGGTCGAAGAACCCTGCGGCGGGGGCAGAGATTCGATCCAGGCCTTGACCACCTCCACATCGCTCGCTGGGAGCGCGTCGCCCATCGGCATCACGTCACCGTCGATCTCGCCGCCGACGAGCTTCGCCCACAGGTAGCTCTCGTCGATGCGTCCTGGAGTCACCAATGGCTTGCCGGTCGCAGCCGATGTCAGACCCAGCAGGTTTCCCGGAGCGCCTTGCAGGTTGAGGCCATCGGGCGTCGACGGATCGCCGCTGTCGTCGTGGCACATCGTGCACTGGTCTTCGAACAGAGCCTGGACCGCCTCGGCACCCTCCGACGTATCGCCGCCCGGAGGTGATGCCATGGCAAGCCAGCCTCCCATGGCGAGCATGGAGAGCATGGAGAGCATGAGTTGTTCGTCTCGCTTGGGTCCCGCGTTGGGTCAGGGCAGCACGATGCGGCCGGGCGCACCCTGGTCGCCGTCTTGCGTGTGGCACCCGTTGCAGTCTCCGGACTCGGCGGGGATCGGCATCGCACGCTCTCGGTCGCCCTGGACGACCTTCACCAAGTAGGGCGCGGGGAAGGGGGTTGGGGACGCGTGCATCAGGAAGTTGCCCGACGCGTTGACGGAAAGTGAGACGACCTGCCCGTCGGCGCTGGTGACCTCGACGATGATCTGCTCACCGTCGACTTCTCCGGGCGGACCTTTGCAGTCATCGGGCTCGTGCGCTGTCTCGAAGACGGTGCCTCCGATGACCAGGTCCGGGACGTCTTCGTCGTCGGGGGCCTCGATCGTGTGGCAGCCCAGGCAGGCGCGACCCGGGAACATCAGCGGCGTGCCGTCGTCGTCGCCGGGATCCCACCACCGGTCCGTGCTGCACGTCGGCTCGGCGTCGAAGGGGTCGGGCTCCGGATCGCTTACGCAATCACCGGGGCGCATGCCCGCTTCGACCCAGGCCGCGAAGGCCATCTGCTCCTGTGGCGTTGCCGGCGAGGCTGGCGCGGGCGGCATGGGGTTGTCTGCCGACGCCATCCGGATCATCGCCCGTTCGGCAAACGTCAGCCCGTCCGTGAAGCTTGGGGCCACGAGGTCGTCGTGGCTGACCAGCGACATGGGCGCGCCAACCGGCGTAGCTCCATGGCAGCTCTGGCACCGGCGCTCGAGCAGGTCCGCCACCTCGCACGGCAACCCGGCCTGCTGGGTGTCGCCGGTCTCTCCGGTGCCACCCGAAGCCCCAGAGCTGTCGGACCCGGGCTGTTCCTCCGTGTCGCCTCCATCACTCGAGCTGCTCTGCACATCGGTCGCAGTGCCGGCGTCAGGCTCGAGTTCAGCGTCCGGATAGTCGATCCCACAGGCCGCGAGGGATGCGACGAGCAGCGGGAGCGTCAGGGGTCCACGAATCATATCGATTGTTCGCACCGGCGCTGGTGTTCCCCAACCGGCGATTGCGTTACAGATGGGCGCCGAAAGAGTTCCGGTCGTTCTCCCTCGCTCCGCTACGGTGCATGGATTGAGGCTGCGGATTCTTTTCAACCGCGAGTACCCTCGGGGCGCTGCGGGTCATCGCCACGTCGACCGCGTACCGTTCCAAGCGACAGCGCCAAATAACCGCGGTCGGCCTCTGGTGGCGTGACCTCGCGGACGGTCTCACGGTCGGCCCGGCGCCGCCGTGGGGGCGGTGATGGCTGGGGACCGTGTTCGGACGCGACCTGAAAGCAGCCGGAGACGACGCGGTTCATGAAGCTACCGATCAGCGAGGACAGCGGAACACGGGTCCGTAGGGCCATCGTCGACGAGTCCCCGCTCACTTCGAATCGTTACTGTGCGTCCCGTGCGCAGGAGTCCTGGCGCCCGTCAAATAGGCTCCGGTTTCGCACGATGTAACACTCTGCGAACATCGGGAACACTGCCCTGCCCCCTCACGTA
>CAYGTG010000313.1:0-8099 GCA_964352485.1 uncultured Nannocystaceae bacterium
TGGGGGGGAGGTGCAGTCGGTGGAGTCCGTAGGCGTTCAGCTTCGCGGCTATCGGCGGGGCGGGGTCCATGCACGCGGCGGCCTCCTGTGGAGGCTCGGTGGTGGGCTGCTGCTGGGCTGGCCTCGTCATGACGACGCACGTTGCTCTGCGTGGGCTCGGGACCTTGGGATCGTCGTGGCCTCGGTGCGCTACCGGCAGGCGCCGGAGCACCCGTGTCCGGCGGCCATCGACGACTGCCTCACCGGCTGGCGCTGGCTGACCTCCCTCGGGCTCGAGCGGATGGCGGTCGGGGGGGTGAGTGCAGGTGGTGGTCTTGCGGCGGTGCTGTGTCAGCGTCTGCGCGGATGCGAGCTTCCGCAGCCCGACGGGCAGCTGTTGTGTTGGCCGATGCTCGATGATCGAACCGCGGCCGATGCGTCGATCGATCCGACGGCTCATGTCGTGTGGAACAACCGGAGCAACGGGGCTGCATGGGGCGCGTACCTCGGTTGTGATCCCGGTGCCGCCGTGATTCCGGAGTACGCCGCTGCAGCGCGGTGTGAAGACCTCGTGGGACTCCCGCCAGCGTGGATCGGCGTGGGGACGCTCGACCTCTTCGCCGCCGAGTCGCGCGCGTACGCAGCCCGGCTTCATCAGGCGAATATGCCGGTGCAGCTGGACGAAGTGCTCGGTGCGTTTCACGACTTCGTGACGCTGGCGCCCGAGGCCGAAGTCTCGGTGGCGTGCCGGGAACGGCAGGACGGTTTCTTACGCCGGGTCCTCACTTGAACCGGGGCGTCGACGAAGCCTACGGTTCTGCCGACCGGGCCTTTGATCAGATTCGGCCGACTACGGCGCGAAGGTGAGGTCATCGATCCACAGGTCGACGCCCACCGGCACGGTACCCGTACTCGTGACGTAGAAGGTCTCAGGCGTTCCTACAACAGGATCACCGAGGTCGATGCTCACCCCGTCGATGCGCAGGCCCCCGTCCAGATCCACGTCGATGGTCATCCACGCAAACGGGTCCACCGTGCCCTCGGCTGCGACGGGCGTCCACTTCTGGGCACCAAGGTCGTAGCGGCGAATGGCGCCCTGGGCATCGATGGTCAGGTGAAGCATGGGTGTACCGGCCGAGGTCAAGCCGAAGAGGAAGCCTCCGGGCAAGTCGGTGGCCCGCAGTCGCAGCGAGAGCGACGATGCGTCTGCAGGGACGGCGACGCTCATCCGGGCCATAGCGTCGTCCGCGGTGTCGTGCAGGCGAACCGCTTGCGCAGGCTCGTTGGGGTCGAGACGCTCGACCACAGCCATCGCCGATTCCTCGGCCGCGCGTGGAGGCAGCTGCAGCGTCTCGTTCTCGAACGAGTTTGTCGTCGTGTACAGCTCCAGCTCGCTCAAGACCCCGGGGCCCGCAGCCTCATCGAAGGAGATCAGGATCGCCTGGACCTGACGAGGTGCCGAAGGTTCGAAGGCCCTCAGGTCACGATCGCCGGCTTCGGCGCTGGCGATCTGCGGGTCGATCCACGACTCGCCGTCAAACAAGAGGACCTGGGCCACGGCACTGCCGGGCGCGGTTGCCATCGCAAGACGCGTGACCGACCGCGGCTCGGCGAACTCGATCAGGGTCTCGCCGGTGCCCCGCAGCCGAGCACCGGGGGCAACGCCGCCGTCGAAGAGCGCCAACGATCCCAGCATTTCCTGTTCCGCAATGAGGTCGGTGCTCACCGTGACCTCGCCGGATGCCACCGCCGCGAGCAGGTCGACGCGCCCGGGATCGGCAGGCACGACATCCATCGCGCGACCCCAGATCCGGTACTCGCCATCGACGATCCAGCCCGAGTCTGAGGCGGGGCAGCCCCAGCTGTTGGCGCAGTTGTCTCCAAAGAGCATGGCGCGGTGGCTCGACACCGAGACGATGGCTTGATAGCCGCTGCTGCCGTGAAATCGCGAGCCGTTCTCGGGGTAGTTCACGTAGGTGGTCGTGCCGTCCTCCCAGGTCTGTCCGTTGTCTTCGGAGATCGCGACCCAGTTGTCGGGCCGGCCCCCGGCCAGCAACAGCACGCCATTGGGGAGTCGGTGAAGGTGGGGATCCACGGCAGCCTTGGGCGCGGCCGGCTCACCATCGAAAGAGATCTGGATCGGTTCGGGTTCGGACCACGTCCGCCCATCGTCTTGCGAGCTGCACACCATCAGCGGGCGCTGGCCAGGTTCGCCAGGGGTCACGGCCCGGGTCACGGCGACCATGGTCCCGTCCGACGCGTATTCCACGGTCGTCTCGTCCGGATCCGACTCATGGCGCTTGTCGATGATGGTGCCCCGCCGTGTCCACGTGACCCCGTTGTCTTCGCTCGCGGCGAGCTCAACGGACCCAATGTCCCCAATGGGACCGGGACCGATATGGCCGTACAGCGGAACGAGCAGGACTCCCGCATCGGGGCCCGAGGGAATCTCGATCAGGCCGCGATGAAAACGCAGACCACGAATCTGGCCCTCCGTATCGCCACCGTGGAATGTACCCACCTCCTGTGACCACGACAGGCCGCCGTCGGTCGAGCGGGAGATCGTCAAGGACGCCGAAGAATCACCGGAGCCCCAAACGGGAACGAAGCCCACCGAGAGCATCGAGAGGTCCTCCAACATCGCGGCGTTGGTCAGGCCTGCGCCGTCCTCGACGGTCTCGTAGCTCGCGCCGAGATCGGTCGTCGTCATCACGCGTCTGGCAAGGATGGCGTCCGAGGTGTCGGGGTTTTCGGAGAACGAGACCAAGACGCGCGTTCCATCCTCGCCATCGAGGCGAGGTACGCCGAGCGCAACCGGGAACGAGCCCAGGTCGAAGCCGGTGTCCGGCTCGTAGACGGTGTGGAGCGGACCGAGCCGGAAGTTCAGGGGGCCGGCGGTCGCCTCAGACCACGGGTCGAGCTCCGGCTCCCCGCTCGAGCCTCCATCGCCAGTGTCATCGCTCCCGCTGCCCTCGGATGCGCCGCCCCCGGATGCTTCGGAGCCAGGGTCCGAGCCCGACGTGGTTCCATCGTCGGTCGTCCCCGACTCGGCCTGCTCTGTGGTGCCCTCGCCGCGCGAAGACGCATCCCCACATGCGGTCGGCAAGGCCAGCAACAACAAACCTGTCCACGCCACGATGGGAGGGCTCGTCGATCCGGTGCGGACGCTCGCGTTGCCGAATCGTTGGGTCTGCGGGTTGGGGTCGGGCTTGTGTTGGCGCATCTTCCGCTTCCTGAAAGGGTCCGTGGGTGTCCCCGCAGTGAAGGAGTGCCACAAAGAGGGATTGGGATTGCATCGGCGCAGCATTCGTCGGTTTCTCGCGCCTCGGCCCGCGACTCACGCGTTCCACGAGCGCCGCTGACCCCCTTGGATCACCGCCAGCTCGGCGATCTCCATGGGGCGCCACGCTGGGCCCGCCGCGAGGCCTACCACAAGACTTGGAGCAGCTTCTTGCACTCGGCGGCGAGGGCATCGAACAGCTCAGCGTCGACCCAGCGTCCCGGAATGCGGGGGCGTTGGCCAGCGACCTCGGGCAGCGGGTGCCGCAGCGCAACTTGTAGCGGGAACACGTCGCGACGCGACCAACCTTGGGTACGGATCGACGGCGTGTCGAGGGAGAGCCATTGCCGCGGCTCGTCCCCCCAGGTCAGCAGCTGGGTGTCTTTGCGTCGCCGACCCTTGGGAGCGCCAGGCCACACGACGAGGCCGGGCCGGGCCGTCCCCTCACGAAGCCGAAACATCGCCGGCAACAACAGCGCGTCGGCCGGGAGGACGTCGGCGGGCTCCATCATGGTGGTCGGCCGCTCGAGGATCGCGCCGGTATCGCGCGTGACCCAAAACGCTGGCGTGGCGGAGATGACCGCGTCCACGGAGACCTTGGAGATCGCAGCTCCGGCCAGCTTGCTCCGCACCTGGGTGAAGTCGGGCTTCTTTCGCCCGCCCTCGTCGCCTTGGGGTGCTTCGGCAAGCGTCCGCTCGTGCAGAGCGAGTGGCTCCCATGCGAGCGTTTCGGCTTCCGCGGTCCATAGTCGCCCAAGCTGGTCGTCGGACTGCGGTCCAGCCAGCACCAGCATTCCGCCCGGCGCGGTGACCATGCACGTGGCCGAGCGCTGCAGGCGAAGGGTCTGTGCCGCGGGACGGACGTCTTCTTCGTCGCCCTTCAACGGGATGGCGAAGCGGTCGAGCACTCCGCCGCTCCGCAACGCGTAGACCCATCCTGCGTCGGCATCGAGGGCCAACGGAGGGCGCTGTGAGCCCTTCGGAAAGCGCTCCTGTACGACTCGCAGGGCCTTGCTGGTCCACGCCACGCCGCCATCGCGCGCGCCCAGCAACGCGCGGCCGCTGTCGGTGACCGTGAGAGCAACGATGCCTTCCTGCTCGAGGTCGATCGCGCTGGTGTGCTTGAACTTGAGCTTCATGTAGCCCGAGGGGTGGTCGGGATCGATGACCCACACCTGCGGGCTGCCATCGGCGAAGATCGCTCGGCCGTCGGCACTGGCCGCGAGCCCGTGGACGTCACGCTCGCTCGCCTTGCGCCGGTGGACCTCCTCCTGCTTCTCGGTGTCCCACAGGACTTCGCCGACGGAGCCGACACCGCACAGCAGCCGAGGTCGCACGATGCATACGTGGTCCACGATGCCCCCAAGCTTGGTGCCCGCCTTCGTGGTTGCAGCGTTCCACAGGCTGCCGCGATGGAGATGGCTGCCCCCAAACCACACCACCCCGTCCTCGTGCCCTTCGCATGCGGTGGGTCGGGGCATGGTGAGCTCGATGGTCTTCTCGATCTCGAGCGAACCGAGGTTGACGACCCAAGCTTCGTAGGGGAGCGATACGACGACGCGCTTGCCGTCGCGGCTGCGCCGAAGCGACAGCGGACGGTCGTCCAACTCGACGACCTCTTGGGTGCTCTCCGTAGCCACCGCGCGGCGGCCGGAGCCCTTGGTGACAACGCGACGGGCCATGAATCCCGGACGATAGCACTGCTCTGGGGCGTTGTTGGGCCAGGCTGCTCGCGAAACATGTAGGGGCGGACGTTGCCGTCGGCGATGTTGATGACGACCTCGTAGATCGCTTGGGTGTCTGCGACTGCTCCTGCGAACGGCCACGACCGATCGAACTCGTCCGAGACGTTGTGATAGCGGGCTGTGCGCTCCTGCCCGGCCTGAACGAGCCCGGAGGAAGGTGACGCGGTCGCGGAGCGTGACCGTCGCTTTGTGGGGGGCTCGGTCGGGCACTGCAACGCATCTGTGGTGGGCGAGCGCGGCTCCGAACGGGGCGTCGAGGGGGGTTGCCCGACCGAGAGCAACTCGACGCTCGGCGTTCGCGTTCTCGACGTTCATGCAGTCGAGGTTGATCGCGGCCGCGACGGACTTCAGCGGTACGGGCAGCTCGCGGGTGAACGCTCGGCGACCGAGGAGGCCGTGCTCCTCGGTAGCCGTGGCGACCGGCTCTGCGACGAGTGCGACCACGATCTTGTCGGACCCGTCGATGCCTGACCGAGCCCATCGGGCCCGCCGAAGACAGACCTCACAGCTTTGCCGCGAGGCTCGAAGTCGAGCGCTGAAGCGGAGCACGTCATCGCAGCGAGAACGAGCGCCGCGAGCGAAACCGAACGCGCCCGCTCAGTAACGCACCGCGTATCCGCACGTCGCGTCGCCATGGGATGGAATACGACGCTGGCGGTGCCGCCGAGATCGTGGGATGCCGTCTCGTCGCCTTGTCCGGGACTGTTCCGCTTTGGTATACCTGCGCTCTTTCGCTGGGTTCCTCCGTCGTCGGGAGCACTCGGCCTGACAAGGCGAGGTTTGAGAGATGTCCGATATGGTCCGTTGCGGTTTGATCCAGTGCAGTAACCCCATCAACGATGAAACCGTCCCCGTGGCGGACATCCAGAAGGCAGCACTGGAGAAGCACATCCCCTTCATCGAAGACGCCGCAAAAAAGGGCGTCCAGATCCTCTGCTTGCAGGAAATCTTCAACGGACCCTACTTCTGCCCCGGCCAAGACAAGCGCTGGTACGACGCTGCCGAGCCCATCCCTGGGCCCACGACGTCGATCATGCAGGAGTACGCAAAGAAGCACGAGATGGTCATCGTCGTGCCGCTGTACGAAGAGGCCATGCGCGGCGTCTACTACAACAGCGCCGCCGTCATCGATGCCGATGGCACCTATCTCGGCAAGTACCGCAAGCAGCACATCCCGCAGACCTCCGGGTTCTGGGAGAAGTTCTTCTTCAAGCCCGGCGATGGCGGCTACCCGGTGTTCAAGACCCGCTACGCCACGATCGGTGTCTACATCTGCTACGACCGCCACTTCCCCGAAGGCGCTCGCTGCCTCGGCCTTAATGGAGCCGAGATCGTCTTCAATCCCAGCGCAACCGTCGCGGGATTGAGCCAGTACCTCTGGAAGATCGAGCAGCCCGCCCACGCCGTCGCCAATGGCTACTACGTCGGTGCGATCAACCGCGTGGGTACCGAGGCGCCGTGGAACATCGGCAAGTTCTACGGCACCAGCTACTTCGTGAACCCGCGCGGTGAATTCATCGCCGAGGGCTCCGAGGACAACGACGAGTTGATCGTCGCGGACTGCGACCTGTCGCTGATCGACGAGGTCCGCAAGACCTGGCAGTTCTATCGCGACCGTCGTCCCGACGCGTACGACGAGCTGGTCGACCGAAAGTAGGAGCTGCAGATGACAAACACAAAGATCATCCAGGGTGGAACGGTCGTCACGGCCGAAGGGGAGATGCGGGCGGACGTGCTGATCGAGGGCGAAACCATCGTCGCGGTGGGCACGGACCTCTCCGCCGAGGGCGCTGAGGTCATCGATGCCACCGGCGCCTACGTGATGCCCGGAGGCATCGATCCGCACACGCACATGGAGCTTCCATTCATGGGCACCGTGGCGTCCGAGGACTTTTTCTCGGGTACTTCGGCCGCCGCTGCGGGCGGCACGACGATGATCCTCGACTTCGTCATCCCCTCGCCACAGCAGCGCTTGATGGACGCCTACAAGCAGTGGCGCGAATGGGCCGCCAAGTCGGCAGCCGACTATTCGTTTCACGTGGCCGTGACCTGGTGGGACCAGAGCGTGCACGACGACATGGGCACGCTGACCACCGAGCACGGGGTCAACAGCTTCAAGCACTTCATGGCCTACAAGAACGCCATCATGTGCGACGACGAAGTGCTGGTGAACAGCTTCTCGCGCGCCCGTGACCTCGGTGCTCTGGCCACCGTGCACGCCGAGAACGGTGAGCTGGTCTACCGGCTGCAGCAGGAGATCTTCGACAAGGGTATCACTGGCCCCGAAGGACACCCTCTGTCTCGCCCTCCCGAGGTGGAGGGCGAAGCGGCCAACCGGGCGATTCGCATCGCCGAGGTGTTGGGCGCGCCGCTGTACCTCGTGCACACGTCGTGCATCGACGCGCTGGAGGCGGTCACGCGGGCGAGGCTCGAAGGCCAGCGCGTGTTCGCTGAGGTGCTCGCACAGCACCTCGTCATCGACGACTCACACTACCGCAATCCGAGTTGGGAACACGCCGCCCACTACGTGATGAGTCCGCCCTTCCGCAGCAAGGAGCACCAGGACGCTCTGTGGCGAGGGCTTCAGGGCGGCATGCTGCAGACCACTGCCACCGACCACTGCTGCTTCTGTACGCCGCAGAAGGCCGCGGGCAAGGACGACTTCCGGAAGATCCCCAACGGGACCGGAGGCGTCGAAGATCGCATGAGCGTGCTGTGGCACCACGGCGTTCGCACCGGACGTCTGACGCCCAGTGAGTTTGTCGCGGTCACCAGCACCAACGCGGCGAAGATCTTCAACATCCATCCGCGGAAGGGGTCGCTGAAACCAGGCGCCGACGCCGACATCGTGATTTGGGATCCACAGCAGACGCGCGTGATCTCCAGGGAGGCTTCCCACCAAAACGTAGACTTCAACATCTACGAAGGCATGGAGGTCACCGGGGGCGCCGCGACCACGCTCAGCCGCGGGAACGTGGTGTGGACGGACGGGGAGCTGCGTACGGTGAAGGGGGCCGGCAAGCACATCGAGCGTCCGTGTTTCCCTGACTACTGGGCCGGGCAGTCCAAGCGGAATACGCTTGCCGAGCCCACGC
>CAYGTG010000314.1:0-8095 GCA_964352485.1 uncultured Nannocystaceae bacterium
AGCTGAGCCCGATCGACTCCGGGACCTTGGTCGAAGAGTTTGATCTCACGGTGCTGGCCGAAGCGCCCCCGCTTTGAGTTCCTGCGGCTGGGGCTCACGTGCCGAGCGTCGCGAGCACCTTCGCGATGCTCTCGCCGTAGCGCTCGCGCTCCCACGCCTCGAGCGAGGAGACATCGCCGTCGACGACGGACATGAGTCCCGCCCGATCGATGATGATCTCCGGATCGAGGCCCAAGCGCGCAGCCTCGGTTTTTCGCCAAGCCTTCAGCGCCTCGACGCGCTCTGAGCGGATCCGGTCTGGCTTCGGTCGGTGCGGGGGCGGGCACGGCGTATCGGTCGCCGCGGCCACCAGCGCGAGCAACTCGGGTCCGTCCCGACGCGCCACGGGTTTGGGCATGCCCTTGACTGCCGTCAGCTCGCCCTGCGTCGTCGGACAGGCGCGCGCCAGGCCCATCATCGCCATCTCCGGCAACACTCGAAACGGGGGTCGGTCCAGCGCTTCGGCCCGCTGCTCTCGCCACGCAAACACAGCCTTGAGCACCGAACGGCCCGCTTCATCGAGGTCGCGGGCGCCCTTGTACTTCCAATAGCCGTCCGGGTCGAACGGACGCTCCCGAGGCAACACCGCGCACTGACGAACACAGGCACGATCGAACATCTCGCGATGCGGTCCCTGCTCGAGCGCCTCCGCCTGAAGCTCGGCCAGGCGCAAGAGGTAGTGCGTATCGAAGCGAGCGTAGGCCAGCGCAGCGTCGGACAGCGGGCGCTGTCCCCAGTCGTAGCGCTGAAACGCCTTGTTCGCCTTGAACTCGAAGTGCGTGTCGAGCAGCGAGGCCAGTCCGCACTTTGGCCATCCCAGGACCCGCGCGGCGAGCATCGTGTCGAAGAGGTTCGCGATGCCGATGCCCAGCGTTCGCCGAAAGATGAGGACGTCGTAGTCGGCGCCGTGCATCACCTTTTGGATGCCGGGGGCTTCCAACACCTTCCCCAACGGCGCCAAGTCGACGGCCAGAGGGTCGATGAGGATGTCGGTCTCCGGCGTGCTGACTTGGACGAGACAAATCCGCTCGTAATACGCAAACATCGAGTTTGCTTCCGTATCCACGGCGATCCGTGTCTCGCCGGCAAGACGGTCGCACCACGTCTGCAGCGACTCCTTGGTGTCGACCCAGTGTGCGTCCACGGGCTCAGTGTACACGCTTCGGGCCGGACGGATTGCGGCGGGTCGCCTCTGCCTGAACTCGCGCGTCGCAACCGGCGGCGTCACCGAGGTGACACGCTCTCGCAAATGCCCGCTGCGCGGCGACAAGATCACCCCGCTCGACGTCGCGTTCCAGATGCACACCCAACATCCGGCAGCCATGGGCATCGTCGAGCCGGCATGCACGCTTCAGGAGGAACTTGATGTCGTCGTCCGCCCCTGCTCCGCGGGGGAGGGCCTGCGCCAGCGTCGTGCATCCACGCGCAACATCCTCGGCACACGCGCGCCGCAGGTCCTCTTCGACCTCGGAGACCGCACCGTTTTCGGCGAGCGTCGCCACGCCCAGATGAACGCACCCCTCGAGGTCGTCGCGGTCGCAGGCGTGCCCGTAGAGGTCTCGCGCCCGGCGGAGGTCGACCGGCACGCCCTGACCGTGTTCGAACATCAGCCCCCAGTTGCCGCACGCCTCAGCCACGCCGGCCTCGCAGGCCAACGCGTATCTGCGGTGCGCCCGGGCGTGCTCTCCAGCCTCGTGATCCGACGCGGCAGCCTCTGCGCACTGCGACCACATCTCCAGGCTGCAGGGGTGCTCGAGGCTTGCAAGCTCGGTCATGGCCGCGAGCGCCTCCTCGCGCTTGAGGACCGTCGCCCGCTCCAGCTCGAGGTCTGACGAGAGCTCCTGCACGGCCCCCTCCAGCGCGGCGGTCGACGACTCCAGGCGACGGACGTCATTACGCGCCCGCTTCGCGTCGGCCCGGGCTTCATCCGCAGCCGCCCACGCCTCGTCGAGGAGCCGCCCTCGTTCGGCCTGCTCCTGTCGACGACACTCCTCGATGATCACGTCGGCGTCTGCATCTGGGAGCGAAGCAAGCTCCGTGGCCTCGACGTCCCGGCGCTCACGCTCCAGACGCGCGCTGCCGGTTCCGGGCACCGAGCCGCCGACCGCCACCGAGTCTCCACGGTCGCGTTCGACGCGTGTCGTCCGAAACGCTTCGACGCACTGTCGGAACACCAGCGTCGGAGTCGGGACGCACTGGCCGTCCACGCGGGCCATGCCTCGGTCACAACGCGGGACCGCGACCGCCCAGCCACATCCAGACCCAACCAACACACCAACCATTGCCATCAATCTAAAGTCCAACCTCATCACGCTGTCAGTATCGCCATGCCCAGCGGCGATGCGAAGACCCGGGCGCTGCGACGAGACATCGGGTCGCAGGATGGATCCGTTCGGCAAGTTCGGCGACGCGAGCAGAACGCGCCCTCTGGCTGAGGCATGCTCGGACACCTCGGCCGAGAGGTGGTGTTGCACGAGAACGGCGGCGTGGGCGTGGCGTACGCCGCCTACGACCGATCTCTGGTTCGCCGAATGCGGCGGCGACGAGCCCACATCCCCAGCCCGACCATGAACGCCGCCCACGCCATCCCGGACGCGCCGTGTTTCCGCGCCCGGCAGTTGCAGCCTTCATCGCCGCCGTCCAACCCCTGCTCCACGTTCCAGGTGCGGCGTGCATCTGCCACTTGATCGGTCAGGTCCACCACCGTCATCGCAGGACCCTGCATGGGCACCTCTTGGACCCTCAGCGCTGCGGGCTGTGCGGGGTCGGGGCTGCCCCCCACCGCGAGCCGCGTCCCATCGTCGAACTCGACGTAGTCGGAGCCTTCGCACGCAAACACCATGGTTGCGTTGTGGATGTTGGAGACCGGGTCGAGATCCGCATTTTCGTGGAAGATCGGGTCCAGCGTCATCTCGTGGGGCGAAAGGGTGGTGTACAGACGCGTCAGGTACCTGTGCTGGTTCAGCACGTCGATCGCGTGCTCGGCGGGACCGATGACCCGAGCCTCGAGCTCGTCCGCGAACGCCCCGGGTTCCCACGACTCGAGGTCGGCGTTGTCATAGCAGGACATGCAACCGTAGTACGCCTCGAAGGAGACCCCGCTCGGCACCGGGAGGAAGCGCTCCAAGACCCCCGCGATCAGCGGATGCGTGGCCGAGCAAGAGTCGGCGGAGCAGCTCAAGAGCTCTTGGAGTGCCAGCTCGGCGACAGCCTCCTGTGGCGTCGCCTCCAGATAGCGCTGAGCATCCCAGCGAGGATTGAGGATCCCCTCCGGGAGCACCACGTCGGATGCACCGGCGTACTCGGTGACGAAGCCGTGCCCGTCACTCCCGTCCGCATCGACAGCCTGCGTCACGACGGACTCGTAGTTGCCGCCCAGCGTCCGCCAATCGAGCGCCGCGAGGTTGAGCTCGACGCTGCGGTAGTTCGTCGGTGCCACGGGGGACTGGCCGAGAAAGAACGCGCGCACCCCCATGTCGTCCGTCGCCGCAATTCGGGTCAGCCGAATGGGCACGCAGGGCTCGTCCCCCGCGTACCGGATGACGACGGGATGAATCTCATCGACCCCAGTCCCGCCGCGCAGCTTGAACGCGACGAAGAGGAATTCCTTGTCCAGGTACGCCTGGAGTTCAGCCGGCGCGTCGTCGTCTTGGGCGTAGCCGTTGTCGTCGAGCCACTCGAGCACACCGTCGATGGTTCCGCCCTCGAGGACTGCGTACTCAAACGCGCCCGCGGTTCCGCGAGACACGACCTGAGGGTCGTCCTCGAAGGGGTCAAAACCATCCGTATCTGCAGAGCCGCCCTCGGCAAGCGCTGCGGCGTCCCGCGTGGCGTTGCATCCGCCACCGCCTGCGCGCTGGGGACCACAGTCTTCGAACTCCGCAGTGGTTTGAAACGTGGGCACAGTAGCGGTCAGCAGGTTCTGAAACAGGGCATCCGAGCCCGCCTCGATCTCCGGCACGGCCATCACCGGAACGACCCACGCAAACGCTTCGGGATCCCCCTGGTACTGGATCTGAACGTGCGCCTCGACGGTGCCGTCTTCGATCACAAACAGGATGTTCTCCCCGCTCTGATCGACGGGCATCACGCTCGGCCCGGCATCACAGAACGTCCCCCCACACGCATCGGCATCCGTCGGTGTCAGCGCAACGCCCAAGGCCACGCTCACCGCTCCCAAGACAATCCAAGCTCGCATGGACCGGTAGTGCCCCCGGGCACCACAACGATCACGCCCCAAGCCACGCGGCGACGAGAAATCCAGCGAAGGTGCCGAGTGCGGTCCCGAGGGAGCCTATGAGGACGGCGGGAAGCACGAGGTCGGGCCTGCCAAGGCTGCGGGCGAGTGCGAGTGCGGTCGTTCCGCCGCCGATGTTGGCTTGCGAGGCGACCGCCGCAAGGGCCGGGTCGAGCCGGAAGATCTTGGCGACCGTAAACGACAGCGCGCCATGAATGCCGACGCAGGTGACCGCCAGAATCGCGATCCTCCCCCCGACTTCGCCCAGCGATCCGAGCGCCTCCACATCGCACATCGCCCCGATCGCGGCGAGGAAGACATACACCGCGAACATCCCGACCGCCTTCGCGCCACGCAGCCGAGCCACCGCGGGAACCTGCGCCAGCACGAGCGCGAACACGGTCAGGACCAGCATGCTCGGCAGACCCAGCGGCTGCGCAACGATCGCGCTCGCCCAGGCGCATCCCAGCCCCAGCGCGGTCAGCACCGCAAGATCGCGCGGCGCAATGGCCTCGCGATCGGGGTCCTCTTCGCCGGTACCGGTCTCGGTCATCGCCTCCCCCACCCGCGCGCCGAGCCAGCGTGGCAACGCGATAGTGACGGCCATCCACACGGCGGTGATACCGGAGTCGACCGCCATCGCCCCGGCGTACAGAGGGCCGCTTTGCATGACGTCGTAGTGGAGCGCGATTGCGTTGAAGTTCGCGCTCCCGCCGATGTACGTGGCCGTGAACATGCCGGCCATGGCGGGCGTCTGCTCCCCGAACGGCGCCTCGCCGAGCAACAGGAGCGCCACGACCACGCCCAGCGCGGTGCCAAGCGCACCCACCACGAACAAGAACAGCAGCTGGGGCCCTGCCTTCAGCACAGCCCTGAGGTTGACGCCGAGCAGAAGCCAGAAGATCGACAGTGGCGCGATGTGGCCAAAGATGCCGCTGTAGACCGGGCTATCGCTGCTGGGAATGATGCCGAGGTTGGAGACGACGGCGGCCACGACGATGACGAGCAGCGCAACGCCGGCGTGCCGAAGCGGTGTCTTGTCGACCAGCCACTGCGACACGATCACGCACGCGGCGATCACCGCGGCCACGAAGACGGGATCGGTCATCGGTTCACTTCCACACGATCAAGCCCGCCCCCACGCTCATGAGCACGACCGCCGCCACCTTGAACCGGGTGACGGGTTCTTTGAAGGCCAGCCGTCCGACCACCACGGACATCATCACCCCGATGGCGCGCTTCCCCGCTTCGACCAGCGCGGCGAACAAGTGCTGAACCGCCACCAGCTGGCTGCCGAGGCCCACGGCACCCACCGAGATTGCGAACAGCAGCGGCTTCCACGCCTTGCGAACCGCTCCAAGGTCTCTTAGCTGGCCGCGGCCCGCCAGGATTGCCAGGCCGACCAACCCCAAGCCGGCGTTGAGGACGGCACCGTGAATCCCGAACCCGGCGTGTCGCGTGGCGAGCTTGTCGACGACGATCGTCAACGACCAACACAGCGCGGTCACGAGCATCGGGAGGCTTCCGGGCTCCCGGATCAGCGCGCGGGCAAACGCGGAGGGCCGTCTGTCTTCCGCCGCTCCCGCGTTGAGCACCAGGGCGCCCACGACGACCACGCCAATGCCAGCAACCTGCTCAAGCCCCGGCATCTCGCCCAACAACGGGTTGGCCGCGATCGTGGTGAACACCGGAACGAACGCCAGAAGCGGAACGGTGAGGCTCAGCGGTGACACCGTGACGGCGCGAAAGAAGCAGAGGTTTGCGACGACGTTGAGGAACAACGAGGCCAGCCCGGGCGCCACGTAGTCCCAGCTCCCGATGGTGTCGCCCGAGAGCAGCGCCCAGATCCCGAACAACGGGATCTGTCCGACCGTGAGCAGCACCAGCAGCGCCACCGGCGAGACCCTCTGGACGAGGACTTTTCTCGACGCATCGAGCCCCGACCAGCACAACGCCGAGCCGATCGTCAGTCCGATGCCCAACGAGGGGTCGGCACTCACGGCGTGAGCACCACGTTGTCGATCAGGCGCACGCCACCGTAGCGGACCGCAAACGCGACCAGGGTCGGAGCCGCGACGCGTTCGACCGGCTGCAGAGAAATCGAGTCGACGGCCTGAACGTAGTCGACCGAGCCGGGCGCGAGCGCATCTGAGGCACCGGCGAGAAGAGCCGCGACCTCGGTGTCTCCAGCCTCGAACCGCCGCACGACCTCACTGCGGAATCTTGGGAGCCGGAGAGCGTCGGCGCGGGCGGACCGGCTTAGGTTGGCGTTGCGGCTGGACATGGCCAGGCCGTCGTCCTCGCGCACAATCGGCATGGAGGCCACCTCACCTCCGAGGAACAGGTCCGCGTGCATCCGCCGCACAATGGCGAGCTGCTGGTAGTCCTTCTCCCCAAACACCGCGACGTCAGGGCGCACGAGCATCCACAGTTTTGTGACGACGGTGCACACCCCCTGGAAGTGGCCCGGCCGCGATTCCCCACACAACGTAGAGGAGAGCCCCTCGACGTTCACCCACGTCTGGCCGGACGGATACATCTGCTGAGGGTTGTTGGGGGTGAACACCACGTCGACGCCCGCAGACTCCGCGAGTGCGAGGTCTCGCGCTTCACTTCGCGGGTAGGCATCGAGGTCCTCGCCGGGACCAAACTGGGTGGGGTTGACGAAGATCGACAGCACGAGCGAGCCAGAGGGCACACGGCGGCGGGCGTCGTGAAGCAGGCTCAGGTGGCCCGCGTGCAGGAATCCCATCGTCGGGACGAAAGCGACGCGCTCGGTGGACGGCACGGCGGCTCGCCAACCCGACAACTCGGGAACGGTGCGAATGATCTTCATGGAACGCGGGGTCAACGAAGCTCGTCGCGGTGCCGCGCAGCGAGCACCCG
The DNA here is from genome assembly GCA_964352485.1 of uncultured Nannocystaceae bacterium. GTDB lineage: Bacteria > Myxococcota_A > Polyangia > Nannocystales > Nannocystaceae > CAJXVA01. The sequence goes on from CAYGTG010000314.1 coordinate 7,163, forward strand.
ATCAGCCTCTGCGGGCTCGGGCCGGGCGAGATAGGCATCCCACAGCCGCGACGCATTGGTCGACTCGCCGTGGGCCTGGTGCTCGAGCGCCCTCAAGAACATCCGCTCGTGCGCGGGCAGCATCGTCTCGACCGCTGGCCTGGCCCGGAGCGACCCCGGCTCACGCCGCAGCTGGCGGAATACTGCTCGGGCCGACTCCGAGTCCCCCGCGCGGTCGAGCACCAGAGCCCAAACGTAGCGGGAGATCGATCGTTCGTCGGCATCCAGCGGCGCGTCATCGAGCGCCAAGCGAGCCAGCCGCACCGCGTCTTCCAACTTGCCCTCATGCAGGGCCGCGACCGCTGCCATCCGCTCGATTCGGTATCGCTCCGCGTCGCCCGCAGCGTCGGCGAGCACCAAGCTCGCCCGAGCGGCGGATGCTTCTCCGAGCACGCTCTGCGCGTATGCCCGAAAGTAGTAGGCCTCGTAGGGCGCCCGCTCGCCGCGCAGATGTGCCTCTTCGACCGCGGTGTCGAGGAACGCGATCGCTTCGAGTACGGCGGTTCGCTGGGCGTCGATCGTGTCGTCGAGATTGGGGTCCGACTCCGGCATCCATCCCGTCGGCACGGCCTCGAGCACGGCCTCTTGGGCAGCGAGCACCAGCACGTCCGGCTCGCGCGGACACTGGCGCGCCCGCGCTCGCCAGACGCGTTCGAACTTGCCCCGGCCTTGGGTACCGAGCCGAATCCCCAGCGCCTGCCGGCCCGCCGCGTCGCAGGTCCGCCACGGCCGAGCTCCGGCCTGTGCCCACGCGGTGGGCGGTGGCGCCGAGGCCGGCTCCCAGGACCCGTCATCCTCCGCCGGACCCACGAGGGCAGCCATCAGGGCGAGGGAAAGAACGCCGGGCATTGGTAGACCCTACCTTCCTTCTCTCTGGAAGAGAATTCCGGTAGG
>CAYGTG010000315.1:0-8089 GCA_964352485.1 uncultured Nannocystaceae bacterium
AGCTTCGCGTTGGTGGCTTCATCGACGACGCGAGCCAGCCCTTTCGCCTCGTCTTCCTTGCCGTCCAGTCCTCCCTTTCGACAGCGATTGACGACCGAAATCTTGCCGCCCTCAGCCTTCGAGTAGTTTGCCGTCGTCGCCGTGCACCCTGCTTGAAACTTCTGAGGGTAGCTGGCGATCTCGTACCAGGTGCCGAGGTAACGCGAGAGTTCGACCGACTCCACCGTCTCGAGAGGAGGCAGCGCGTTGGCCTCCGTCGTCGACTTCGCGCAACCGACCGATCCCAACGCGAAGGCCAAGGCCAAGGCGGAGGTCACAAGTGCAGAGGAAGGCCGCATGACAACCTTTTGCGGGGATCACGAGCGAAACGCAAGACTCACCCCAGGGCAAGCCGCTGAAGCTCACCGGCAGCCGCCATCCCCACGTGGGTGCGTGCCATCGAGCCGCCTTCAAACGCAGCGAACATCGGAATCCCGCGCACCTGATAGCGCTGTGCGAGCTCGGGGTGATCTTGGGTGTTGACCTTAACCACGATGGCCTTGCCCTGGAGTGCCGAGGCGGCCTGCTTGACGGCGGGAGCAGCCATGCGGCAAGGACCGCACCACGGCGCCCAGAAGTCCACGAGCACCGGAACCTTGGCCCCGGCGATCAGCGCATCGAAGTCCGAGGGGGACACGTCGATGGGCGCAGAGGCTGCGGGGAGGTCGGTCTTGCACGCCCCGCAACGCCCCACGTCTGAGACGTGCTGGGCGGGTATCCCGTTGCGCTTCCCACACTGCGGACATGCACGATCGAATGCGGACTTGGCTCGACCCATGATCGCAACATGGGGCGCCGCGGCCCGAACGCAACCTCGCGCGCCAACCTTGCGCGAGTGGTCCAGCGCCCGAGCGGATCAGTCGAGACCGGCGAGCGGATCGTCAGGGTCGCCGGAGAGATCGAGCTTGGGCTTGTCTTCGCCCCTGTCTTCGTTGGCAGCCGCGACCTTCGTTGGCGTGATTGTGAGGGCGATCGCCAGGTTGCCCTCAATACGCAAGACCTCGCGCTTCTTCACCTTTGCATCGAACGCATAGGGGGCGACGATGTCCTTGCCGCCGCGGCTGTACGCGACCGTGATGCTGAGCTTCTTGCTGTCGCCCTCCCGCTCGATGCGGAGGTCCAGCGTGTGCTTGGTCCCGTCCTGCTCGATCGACAGCGTGCCGTCTTCGTTCCACTCGAGCTGGGTCGAGCCCTTGACGACCTCACCGCTCTCTTGGCGGATCTCGACCTTGATGCTCGCGACCTGCTTGGTCTCCTGCTGCGCCGTCGCTTTCGCTTCGGTAGCAGAGGCGCTCGCGAGCACAGGGGTCGCGATGAATCCGACTGCGGCAGCCATGACGACGGCCAGTGTGCGTGGGGTACTCCGATGTCCTCGCATGGTGTGCAGTATGGGACACCAGGACCTGGACTGCTTCCGAGTATTTGGAAGAAAAGAGCCGCCCGATGGTGCAATCGTGCGGCCGTCCCGCGCGCTCGGCGAGAATCGGGCTAGCTTCGAAATGCCCGGGAACGGCCCGCTAAGGGGAAACGGGGGTCTTCGGGTTCAACGCCCGCTCGATGGGTGCATTGAAGCGTCCTCGAGGGTGACGCGACAGGTACGGAGTGGCCAGCTTTCGAGCATCTTTCAGCCGGCCCGCACCTGCGAGCGCGAGAATCTCCAACGCCTCCCACTCTTCGCCGAAGTGGTGGGGAAACTCGAGCTCGTGCGCGGCCGCAATCGATTCAAGGGCCCGGGTGAAGTGACCAGACGAGACCTGCTTTCGGGTCGAGTTCAGGATCTGCATCTCGGCGAGCAACGGCTCCGGTCCTTCGGGTTTCGGCACCGGAGCCCTCGAGACCCGTCCCGACGGACGACGCTGCGGGGTCGGCTCGCTTGCCACCACCGCAGGCAGCGGAGTGACCTGCGGGGCTTCGATCTTGATCTGATCGGAAGGCTTGGCCTCTACAGGGACCGCCGCAATCCTCGAGCCTTCGGAGACTTCCCCGACTTCGGGCACACGGCTGCTGTGCTCCGCGGGTCGACCTGGAGATTGCGTATCGACCACGGGCGCGACCGCGACGGCAACCGAGCGTGCAGCTCCATTGCCGCCCGCAAGCAGCAGGCCACCTCCGACAGCTGTTGCGAGCACCAGCAGCAACGAGCCAAGGACGAGCTTGAGGGTCGCACCTCCAGCAGCAGCAGCGCCCGTCGCAGAAGCAGCTTCGAAACGGAGGAGTCCAGCCTCGACATCATAGTCTGGGTTCAGACCCGCCAAGGCATCGAGGCCTTCACGCAGGTTGGCAGAAGTCGAGAGATCGTCGCGTGCGGGTAACGGAGAGGTCATGGAGTCACCTCGCCCTCGAGGGCGGCTACGAAGGCGCGGCGCGCCGCGGAGAGTCGAGACCAGACCGTCCCGATTGGAATGTCGAGCGAGGCCGCGATCTCGTCGCCCGGCACTCCCTCGAGTTCATAAAGCATGAAGACGAGACGTTTACCCTCGCCCATGGCCCACAGAGCTTCTTGAGCCCGGGCCGCCGCTGAGCTGGCATCCGCTGCGTCCGGGCTATGCATCTCCTCGACGCGTCCAGGTTCGGCGAGGCCAGCCCGTCGCTTCCGACGGTAGTTGGCGGCCAGGCCCAGCGCGATCCGAGCCAACCAAGTCGTGGGCTTTGCGGTCGCGACGACGAATCCACCGCGCCGGTGCGCGACCAGGAAGACCTCCTGGACGATGTCGTCCAAATCGCGCTCCGCGACCCCAACCCGATTCAGCAAACGCGCAACGAACGCGGCATGCGCGCGAAAGAGCGTGGCCGCGTCGAGCCGGGGCAGATGCGTGTCAGGGACGGCGCTCACGGGTTCAACTGCTGTCATGTCGCGAGCCGGCCATGTCTTCACCGGAGGCGAAAAACGGGTCCAAAAACCGTCGTTGCGCCCATCAGCGGGAGCGTCTTGGTCGTGGCCACGAACCCCCCGCTGCCACGCCCCACGATTCGCGTCCTCAGGACCGGGAGCCACAGGTCCAGCTGCGCGCTGAACGCGACGACGGTATCTCGAGGGAAAACCAGACCGAGCCCGGTTCCGACGGCCACCCAGGGAAGCGTCGTGGCGCGAGCCTGCTCGAATTCGCTTCCAGCCAGCTGCTGGGCGCCCAAACCGAGGGCGGCGCAGGTGCGCAGCAAGAGCTTTGCCGGCTCGATCCGCGCGCAAACCCCAAACTCGCCATGAACGAGCGTCGTACGCACGCGTCCATCCCCCAGCGTACCGTGCGGTCCGAACGCCCCCCGGACGCCAGCGTCAAAGTCGATCCGACGCCGCATTCGGACCGTCAGTCCCGCAGCGCCACCATACGCAGGGCCATCGACCACGCCCACAGCGAACACCCCTGCGAATCGGCTGAGCACCCCAATCGCGGGCCGTGCAGGCGTATCGCCGATGGGTTCGACGGTCGGTTCCGGCGTGGGGACGGGTTCGGGAACTGGCTCAGATTCGGGAGCTGGCTCGGGTTCGGGAGCTGGCTCAGGCTCCTCAGCCGCCTCGGCGAAGAACGCGGCGACGGAGGCGTCGATGGCCACCGCGACCGCGAGAGCAACCGCCGCGTGCAACGCCGCGCAGTTGTCCGGAATACCGCTCAGTGTCCGAGGGGAGGCCCCCACGCCGTCTCGCTCAATCACGAACGAAGCCGTCGCCGGGTCATCCGAAGCTCCTGTCACCGAGACTGCAATCGTCGCGTCGACCGTGTCACGCTCCAGCCAGACCTTCACTTGGCTGGCAAGCTCATCACGCTCCAGACAGGTTGCGCCGGGTGCCACGGCCAAGACCTCTTCGATCGGGACTCGAGGCGGGGTCAAGGTGGCAAGCATTGCCACCATCAGCGTCGCCACAGCCACTGCGGCAATGATCGGCTGCGGACGAGCGGGTCGCAACCCATGGATCACCGCCCTCGCACCCCACAGCTTTTTTTGGGAACGTAGTGAAGGATGGGTCGACCTGCGACATTGGACGCCTCGATGAAGGTTCGACTGACTTGGTTCGTCGTCGTCGCCGCTGCAGCCACGACGGCTGCCGTTGGCTGCTCCCAAGACGCGACTGTCGCGGATTCTCTCACCGGCTTCGGCGGCGCGACCTCGAGCCCGACGACAACGAAGGGGGACGAGGACGGGGACGGGGACGGCGGTGAGACGACCGACGCCGTAGCCGGGACCACGACCGGTGGCGAGTCCGAAACCTCGTCGAGCAATGGAGATCAGATCTTCGACGTCGGGAACGGGACCGGCGGGGCAAAACTGCCCCAGTGCACGCTGGGCGACGATATCTCAGGCATCGGACCTTGCGACACCGCCCCGCTCGCCGAGAGCTTTGACGCCAGCGTTCAGTGGTCGTGGGGCCTAGGGCAGGCGGGAGTCTTGACCACCCCGCTCGTCGCCAACCTCACCGACGACAACGACGACGGAAGCATCGACTTGTGCGACACGCCGGACGTCGTCGTGCTGGCTCGGTTCTTTCCCAAGAACGGTCGCATGGTGCAGCCCGTGACCCGGATCGTCGTGCTAGACGGCGAAACCGGAGCGGAGCACTGGCGCTACGAGGCCCAGTTTGCGGTGCAATACGGGCCGGCCCTTGGCGACATCGATGGCGATGGTCTGGTCGAGGTCGTGGCGGTGACCTCCACGGGGTCCGGCGCGGACGCCCAGAGGGGACTGATCGCCCTCTCCAACGAAGGTGAGCCGGAGTGGACTTCCGCTGTCCTGCCCACGCTGAGGCTGACGAGCGTACCCAACATCTCGCTGGCCGATCTCGAGGGCGACGGAGACGTGGAGATTCTCGCTGGCGATGTGATCGCCGACCACACCGGCGCGTTGGTCCGGACGATTCCCGGAACCGGGGACGGAGGGTTTGCCGTCGACCTCGACGGTGATGGAGACCTCGAATACGTCCACTCCGGAGGCGCCCATCATCACGACGGGAGCATGTACTTTGTCCACAACGGGGCGGGAGGGATCACATTTCCTCAAGTGGCCGATATCGACGACGATGGCTTGCCGGAGATCATCTACTCACAGCACCAAGGCCCGGGTCTGGCGATCTATGAACACGATGGGACGCTCGTATCGAATTCGGTTCTTCCTGACGTGACCGGGCTTCCCGGAGCCCTCCACGACATGAACGGTGATGGACGCCCCGACCTCGCGGTTGGACACGGAGACCCCGAAGCTCCCACCTTCAGCGTGATCGACTTCACGGGCGCCCCCACAGCGCAGTGGACATCGAGCACCGTGGGCGGCTGCTGTGCTGGGGGCACCGCGTTCGACTTTCTCGGGGACGCCACTGCTGAATCGATCTTCGCCGACGACCAGCAACTCTTCGTGTTCGACGAGAACGGGGACGTCCTGACCTCGGCGCCGCGGCAGAGTGTGACTGTCGGTGACTACCCTGTGGTCGCCGACGTCGACAACGACGGCGCGGCGGAGATCATCGTCGTCTCGGAGTCGTTCACCACCGCTCCGGTACAAGTCCTGCGCGACGTCAGGGAAGGCTGGGTCCCAGCCCGCCGAATCTGGAACCAGTATCACTACCACGTGACCAACGTGCGCGAAGACGGGACCATCCCCGCCGTACAGCCCAAAAACTGGGAGGAGCTGAACACCTTCCGAACCCAGGCGCAGATCTCTGCCGCCGGCGTGTGCGTCCCGGAGGGTTGATAAAAAGCAAACGCCGAACCGTGGTCTCTCCACGGTCCGGCCCTCTCGCCAAGGACTACTTGCTGGGTGAGCCGGCGTTGGCCAGCGCGAAGCCGGTCATGTCGCTGTAGGTGTAGGCCGTGACGAGCCCGGTGAAGGTGTCGATGGCCTGGGTGACCGGGTCGATCCGGTAGGCGACGCTGCCGTTGATCGGCACACCCCAGACAAACCCGTCGAAGTCGATGCTGACCCCGTGGATGTCCTGCGGGATGGGGATGCTCTGCACCTGCTGCATCGTGTTGATATCGATGCCCAGCAGTGGGTTGTGCGAGAGCCACATCGTGCCGTTGCCGTCGCTCATGCAGCCACCATAGGAGCTGTTGAGCGTGTTGTTGTGCTCCCAGATTCCGGTGGCGGGGTCGAGCCGGTGCACGCCGATGTAGCAGGTCCACGGGAAGCCGTTGTCGTCGACCGCGATGCCGTAGCTGTCGCCGGGACCGGCGTAGATCTCGTATTGCATGGTCTCGCGGTCGACGCGGAACAGCTGGCTGCCACCACTTTGGTGCCCCCAGAAGTTGCCGTCGCCATCAACCGCGCCGCCGTACGTGATGCTCGTGAACTCCGGGATCTGGATCGTCTCCTCGATCGCGCCCGTCTCGCCATCCAGCAGCATGACGCGCGTTCCGGCTTCGTCGCCTCCGCGTGCAGCGGTCCAGAACTTGTTTTCGACGTAGCGACATTCGCTGTCGCTCCACACTCCCGGCGCCCATGCGGCCGGGCGGTTCGAGGACGCGTTGATCGGGGTCGACCAGCGCAAGCAGTCATCTTCCCCCCACGGCAAGATGTCCGCCGCGCCCGACGACGTCTGCAACCCTGCCACGCCGTTGGCCATCGGGTCGCAGTCGTCAGGGTTGGCCCAGTACGCGGTCACGCCACCGATCCGGTTGGCGACCGCCATGTTGCCATTGAGGTTGACCGAGGTACGTGAAGGAGATCCGCCGCCGTCGGAGCGGGTCAGGTAGCGTCCTTCCTCCACCATGGTCTGGGTGTTGATCTTGGACACCGTGCCTTGGCCGCTGTTGGCGATCCAGATGTACGAGAACGTCCCGGATCCGCCGCCGCCGCCGCCGCCGCCCTTGGTCCCGCCACAGGCGCTTCCGCCGTCGGGGTTGGGGAGGTCGAACTTCGGTCCGTCATCGTCCTCGGTCTCGTTGCTTCCCGACGTGTTGCCAGAGGTCCCGGACGGACTCGTTCCCTGCGACCCCCCCGACTGGCTGTCGCTGTCGCTCTGGCTGTCGCTCTCAGATTCACCGCCGGAGCCCCCATCTGTGGCCGTTGCGGAGGAAATCCCGGAGAGTCCGCTTCCATCGCCGCTCGAATCCTCGGGTGCCGCGGCACCACCACATCCACCGAGCGCAAGCACACCCACCCATACATGCCGCCGAAGCACCAATCCCATCCGCATGTTTCCACCGTATCCGATACCCAGGGAAACCCGCAAGCCCGTGCTGAATCCCGAGCGTTCGTGGCATCCTGTGGAGGTGGAGCGGTTGTGTTGGATGTTGCTCGCGTTCGTGCTGACCTCATGCACGCAACCGGCGGTGTTTCGGTGCTTGGATGACAGCTCATGCACCAACGGGGCCAATGGAGGCACATGCGAAGCCACCGGACACTGCAGCTTCCCCGATGCCGAGTGCGCCTCAGGTCGCCGCTACGGTGAGCTCGCGCCGGACGGCTTGGCCAACTTGTGCGTGCCTCCCGGGGACGCGAGCGGGGGCACTGGCGTTGGGAACAGCGGCGAGCCGACCGGTGGAGAAACCGACGGAGACAACATCGAGCCCTCCGAGTGCGGCAACGGGGTTCAAGAAGCGGATGAGGCTTGCGACGCGGCCGACTTGGCCGACAGCACGTGTTCGAGTGAAGGCTTTGCCGACGGCAACCTCCGATGCAACCCGGACTGCACCCTCGATGTGAGCCTGTGCAACCAGTGCGGCAACGGGGCCGTGGATGGCAGCGAAGAATGTGACGGCGCAGCGTTTGGGGACATGGACAACTGCGCCGACGTTGGCCTGGGTGCGCCCACCGAACCCCTGGGCTGCACGGACGATTGTCGGGTCGAGTTTTCGAGCTGCTCCGCGTGCGGCGACGGATTCATCACACCGCCCGAAGCGTGCGACGGAGACGATGTCGGCGAGCTGAGCTGCGCGGACGTCGGCTTTGAGGACGGCGAGTTGGGCTGCCTTCCAGGTTGCGTCGTCGACACCTCGGGCTGCGCAGCCTGTGGCAACGGCGAGCGAGAGGGCGTCGAGGCGTGCGACAGCTCGGACCTCGCGGGACAGAGCTGCGACTCGCTTGGCTTTGAAGCTGGCGCTCTGGGCTGCGCCGCCGACTG
>CAYGTG010000316.1:0-8088 GCA_964352485.1 uncultured Nannocystaceae bacterium
GAAGGGGGTCGCGCAGAAACCCGGCACGGACTTTGGGCGTGAGGTACTAGTCCAGCGGCCAGATCTCTGGCGGTCGACGCTCGGGCGGTGGGCTCGCTGCACCACGGTTGCGGAGGTTGGCGATGAACTGGTCGACGTATCGGAGGTCGTCCTCGATGTCAGCATCCTCGTTTCGCTCGAGCCACAGGGACACGCTCTCACGCAGGGGTTCCAACACGCCGAGCGCACCGGACATGTCTCCGTAGGCGGACCGGGTCGCGGCCATGTCGAACCCAGCGTAGATGTTGAGCATCACGAACGCCTTCTCGACCCCTGCACTCTCGAACTCTCCGTTGTCCGGAGCGTCGCCGGGGGGCAGGGCCGAGGTGATGGGGACTTCCTGGACCACCGTCTCTTCGCTGCCAGGGACGGTGTACGTCATCACGAGCGTGCCGACAGAGCCCGGACCGACGGATGCGTCCAGCGGGATGACCTCTGCGATGATCGCACCACCGCCGCCTCGTCGGCCCCCAACGTCATCGTCCGCCGCGGTGCGGTGCGCGAGCTGAAGTGCGGGAATGTCGATGCTCGCCTCGTTGCCCGAGACTTCGGCGCCTTGGGTGCCGTAGATGGCGCGCAGCGAGTATCCGTCGCTGACACTCACGTCGATGCGGACGTCGGTTGCCAGCGGTAGGAGGAACGCTTTGACCTCTTCTTCGAAGACCTCTCGCACCGCCTCGGGGTCCTCCAGAAAGTAAAAAGCGCCGCCGCCGGTCACGGCGAGTTCTCGCATGAGCTCGGGGTCAAAACTCTCTCCGATGCCGATCGTTGTGAGGCCGTATCCGAGCTCGTTGTACTGCCGGGACATCTCGACCACCCGGGCATCTGTGGTGATGCCGGAGGTGGCCTCGCCGTCGGACAGCAGGATGACGCGGTTTTGGTACCCATCGACGGCGTGGATCCCGACGGTGTCGTACGCTTCGCGCAGTCCCGCGTAGATGTTGGTGCTGCCGTCGGCCTCCAGGAGTCCGATGGCCTCCGAAAGCTCCGGAGCATCGCCAGGCACATGCTCAACGAGGAGATCGGCCGTGTCGTCAAAGGCGATGAGGGAGATTCGGTCCGCGGGTCGCAGGTCGTCCAGCATGCGGAAGAGGCCCTCGCGGAGGTTGCTGATGTTGGTCCCGCGCATCGAACCCGAGACATCGATCGCGATGGACAGGTTGAGCGGGGGGCGCTCCAACGTGGTGGGGTCGATCGCAGTGTTCATGCCCAGCAGCATCAGGGTGCAGTTGCTGCCCGTGATCATGTTGCCCATCACGCCGAGCTGACCGTGCAGGCACACGTCGTCGTCGCACTGAGGGGCGGGGAACTCGACCTTGTGCTCGTTGAAGAAGCCCACGTCGTCGAGGGTGGCGGGGTGGGGGATGCCTCCGTCGTCGAGAATCTGCCGAAACTCGCCGAAGTCCTGCGCTCCGCCTTGGGCGACGCCAGCACCGCCAGCGGCGCCAGAGTTCGCTCCAGTGTCGGTATCAGCGCCGCAACCGGCGCCCAGGGAGAGGACGGAACAGACCAGCGATATCAGTGCGTTTTTCTTCATCGTCATTCTCCTCCGCGCTCGCGACGAATCGCGACGAGTTCGAGGTCGGTGCCCAGGTCGATGGGACCGCTGTCGCACGCGGTATCCGCGACGAGGCGCTGTGATGCGTGGACGAGGTGGAGCTCGAGGGTCTGCGTCACGCTCTGAGTCGTGGCCGGGACTTCAGCGTCCTGCTGCACGAGGACCGACTCGAACCCGCCGCCGACCATCGAGACCGAGACGGCGCGGCGAACCGTGCCGCACGCCTCCTCGGGGATCGGGTCACAGGCGAGCTCCGGATCGATCAGGGCTTGCATGCCGTACACGGTCGAGCCTCCGTTGCTTCGGACGGCGGTGAGCGTGGTGTCGGGCTCACCCGTCTGCGGGTCGTTGCGCGTCAGGACGACGGCTTCGGTTGTGGCGTCGGTCGCCGCATCCCGAAACTCGACCAGGTCGCCTTCTGCGAAGGGGAACGCGCCGTGCGGCAGACACAGGTCCCAGGGGTTGCCGTCCGTGTCGAGTTGGTCTTCGAACCCGGTGCGAAGAACGAGCTGCACACACCCATCGAGTCCCTCGTCGACGCTCGACAGGATCCATTCGCCGATGGGGATGCTGCCCCACGCCAGGCGGCTGGATTCGGCCGACGGCGTGCAAACGCCTGGTTCGGGAGCGCGCAGGGGCTCGATACGGAAGACGAGCTCGTCTTGGGTCTCGTAGGTGCCCACCCCGTCGTCGTCGAAGGCCACCGAGATCCAGCCGCGGGTGTCGGGCGTGATCCCTGTGCCCTCGACGAAGGTCTGTGGGTATTGCCCCTCGCGCCAGAAGATCACCGACGGAGCCAGGTTGTCTGCATCGATCCAAGCAGCGTGGCAGCTGCGTGCGGGACGGTCCCAAAGCTCGAGGATGGGCATCGTGGCGTCGGGCGCGAGCGTCCAGCTCTGGGCGTCGCCGAAGAGCGCATCACGCAGATACCGAGCGGGATCCTCCTCCACCAGGTCGCAGTCGAATGCTGCGGACTCCTTGAGAGGGCGGATGCGCAGCACGACGTCGAAGTCGTTGGCATTGTGGATGTACGTGTCGGTGTCGAACGAGCCGTAGAAGGGCTCCTGAATCTGGCTGGTCGCGACGCAGCAGAGCAATCCGGCCGAGGCGACGGCGATCTCGCCGGTCCCGTGAGGTGCGACCCGCTGGCCGGCCATGCGCGGCACGAACACGAAGCTGACCGCGAGCGCAGGGAGCGTGAGCAGGTCGGTGGCATCCGAGGTGATGGCCCATGGAAAGCCAAACGCGCCCATGAAGCCGGACCACGCGTCTGCGGCGGTCGTCGAGACTTGGATCGCCGCGAAGACAACCCCGATGGCGATGTGGGCGAGAGCCCATCCGCGTCGAGACGAGACCCGCACGAGGACGGCCAGCAGGAGGGGGGCAGCGAACAACCCGACGATGTCGCTCAGCTTTCCGGTGAACCATCCTGGCACCAGGCCCGAGCCCTTGAGCACGTGGTCGTTGATCGCCAGCGTGGCAACGGCGCCGAGCCACACGGGGTGGAGCAAGGCGCGACGTAGCAGGGGGATGGGGCGGTTCGCAGTCATAAAAGTCCTCGCAACAAGGGGGTACAGACACGGTAGTGCCCCCCGACAGCCGAACGATCACGGTGCGCCGCTGCGATTCCGCATCCGCCCCAAGTCACGAATTCGCGGGCCTACCGATGGTTTTGCGGCTACCGTGAGGTCATGCGCTTAGATGCTTGGAAGCTTGCGGTGTTCGCGGGCCTGCTGCTCGGGGGATGCGGTGATGCGGGGAACCTCACCGACGAGATGCCCGAGGACCTCCCCGCGGGGCAGTCTGCGACGGATGGGGAGACCGACGGGTCGACCTCTGCGACCACGGGCTCAACCACGGGCTCCACCACAGGCTCAACCACGGGCTCGTCCGAAACTTCGCCGGCACAGACGACCGGTGAGCCTGGCCCGGTGTGTCTGAGTTCCGACGACTGCCTGGGCAACGACGTCTGCGTGGCGACCTGGGACCCAGAGACCCAAACCGCTGGCGAGCCGGATTGCGCCTTCGCGTGCATCCCCTCGTATGATGAAACCCAGTGGTGTGCCGATGCTGCCGCGTGCTGCGACCCGGAGGCGATCTGCACCGCGCGTGGATACTGCGTGCCGCCCCAAGAGCCCGGCTCGGCGGACTCCACGTCCGGCGGGGACTCCACGGGAACAGGAGGGGAAGGATGAGCAAGACGAGATGGGCCTTCGCTGTGTTCTCCTTGCTGGCGTACGCGGGGTGCGACGTCGACTCCGATGCGGCTGGTGCGGGCTCCAGCGACACCGACGTGTTCGGGGACGACATGCCCGGCGACTTCCCAGCGGGAAGCTGCGCGGAGACGATGGGTGACGACTGCGAGACCGAGGGCGATAGCGCCGGTGTCGGGGACAGTGCATCCACGGGCGGCGCGGTTGCGGATTGCGTCGTCGACGGTTGCATTGGGCAAGGGGTCTGCGCCGCCCCCTGGGATGAAACCGACGAAGTTCTTGGCGAGTTCGAATGCCGCTTCAGCTGCGTTCCGCTCCTCGATGATGCGTCGTGGTGCGCCAACGACGAGTCGTGTTGCGACGCTGCCGCTCGATGCACCGTCCGGGGGTACTGCGTTCTCGAGGGGGGGGGGCGGCTCGACCGGAAGCGGCGGGATAGACACCGACACGGATACCGACACGGACGGCGGTGCAGGCACCGATGGTGACACGGACACGGACACGGACACGGACGGCGGCACGGACACGGACGGAACCACCTCGGGGGGCGGGACATGATCCGCGGTCTACGAACGCTTGGCGTCCTGCTGGCCTTGGGTCTTGGGTGCGATGCCGAATCGGATCCGTCCGCGCAGGCCGATGCGCCCGGAGACCTTTCGGATGAGATGCCCGAGGACCTGCCCGCAGGGGAGTGCCGCACAGGAGAGACCGACGCGGAAGATTGCGAGTCGGGCTCCAGTTCGAGCGGAGGTTCGGGATCGACATCCAGCCAGGCCGGGACTGTGGACACGCTCGAGTGCGTGGTGAGCGATGATTGTGATGGCGCAGGGGCTTGCGCCGCGGGCTGGGAAGATGGGGTCCGCAGCGCCTTCTCGTGTCGCTTCGCCTGCATCCCCACGCTCAACGAGAGCGCGTGGTGCCGCGACGACGCGTCGTGTTGCGACGCCGACGCGGTGTGTACTGGCCGCGGCTACTGCATCGTCCCCCAAGACTCCGCGGGTCGGGACAACGGTGTGAGCAGTCCAAAGCTCTCGGACGAGATGCCCGAGGACCTCCCCGCCGGCGGCGGAACACCCGAGGGGCTGCTCGAGGACGCGAGAAAGGACCAGCCTTGAACCGATCGATCTTGCTGCTGTTGCTGTGCGTCGGTGCGTGTTCGTCGGCTTCCGACCGTGCGTCGGACTTGAGTGACGAGATGCCCGAAGACCTCCCCGCGGGGGGGTGCCGGGACACGGACGTCGACGGAGCCGCTGGAACCGGCACCGGCGGCCTCGAAGGCTGCGACGCTGCGACCACCACCACTGGCGTGGCCACGAGCGGCACCGGTGATCTCGACTCGGAGTGTGACGGCGAAGGCGATTGCGACGGTGCGGGTGCGTGTGTGGCGAGCTGGCAAGAAGGAGAGCGCGGTCCGTTCCAGTGCCAGTTTGCGTGCATTCCCACGCTGGACGAAGCGAGCTGGTGCAGTGACGATGCGTCGTGCTGTGATCCAGACGCGAGCTGCACACCGCGGGGCTACTGCGTCGTGGCTGGAGATCCCGCGGCCGGCTCAACCAGCGGGGGCTGACCGAAATCGTTCGATCGCATCGATGGCCCACAGCAGGTTGTCGAGCACGGCGAGTTCCGCGTCGCCAGGAGTCGTGCTTCCGTGGGCCACCTCGGCCAAGGTGCGCGCGCGCCGAAGGTCGATGGGCATGGTTGCGAGGGCGAGAAAGTACCGTGTTCGCCGCGCGAACTTGCCTTCTTGACCGGTCGCGACTGGAAACACGTCGAGCAGCGGCTCGAGCCACGTCCGGGCCAGCTCTGCTCGGCCGCTCTTGAGGTAGGCGGAACCGATCAAGAGGCGATAGCGACCGAGCCTGGCGGGCTCGTTCGAGCCGAGCTCGACGAGGATGTCGAGCCCAGTCTGCAGGCTCGAGATGGCGTCATCGTACCGCTTCGCCTCGAACTGGGCCGCGCCGAGGTTGAACAAGGTCTTCGCGACGCCCGGGTGTTTCTCCCCATCCGCTCGTCTGCGAAGAACCAACGCTCGCTCCAGGGTTTCGATGGCGCGCGGATAGTCGTCCTGGGCCTTGTAGGCAGTGCCGAGGTTGCCCAGTACGACCGCGACGAATGGATGTTCGGCGCCGAGCGTCTTCTCAAAGCTCGCGTTGGCTCGTTCGAGCACCTCCACCGCGCGTTTGGGCTCATTGCGCGTGATGTACAGCCCCCCCAAGCTCGTCAACGCGCGTGCGGTCTCGGGGTGGTCTTCGCCGTAGATCTTTGCGTAGGTGTTGAGCGCAGACGTGTAGTGCATGAGGGCGTCGTCGAGTTCACGTCCGACGCGGTCCGCCCCGCCCAAGTTCATGTCCAGGCCCGCTTGCAGAAGGGGATCCGCGCCGAGCATGCGGAGGACTGCACCGGCATCGGCGGCCAAGGATCGGGCTTCCCCGTGCCGCTTCGCGTCGCGGCCGACGACGTAGATCAAGCGAATCAGCGCCAGCGCGCGAGTTGTGTGATCGTCCCCGATCTCGGCGAGGCGGATCGAATCGCGCAGGCTCTTCTCGGCTGCCGGGTAGTCGCCCGTGCGCTCCGTGTACTGCCCGAGGACGAGGAGCCCCGCCGCTTCAGTGCTGGGGTCGTCGTAGCGGCGGCCAGCGGCGATGACTCCGTCGGCGAGGTCGATGGCTCGATCGTAGTGGGCGAGGCCGCCGTGGGCTCGGGCGCGGGCGAGCTGGGCCCGGGCTTGGTTGATCGCTTCGATCGCCTCGGGTGCTCGTGCGACGGAGAAGGCCTCGAGCCGCCGGGGGTCGGCACAGGCTTCGACCGGAGCGAGGGTCACGACCGCCTGCACGGCTTGCTGTGCGATCCCTTCCTCGCGAGTCGACAGGACGGCAACCAACTCTTCGACGGCGCTTCGCCGGCTGGCGAGGCATTGGGCCTGTCGCTCCACGGTAGCCGCGTTGGCGCTTTCGACCAGCTGCGTGGTGCAGTGCGCCTCCGCGGCCCGTGCCCAGTCTTCGACGTACGAGTTGAGCATGCGCTCGACGGTGGACCAGGTCGCGGCTGCATACGGAGCGTCCGAACCCAGGAGCGCGGCTTCGACCAAGCTTCGTTGTCCCTGCCAAAAATCATGCAGCGGCACGCCGGCGTCGTCGCAGGCTCCAACGCCAACGGGTTCGGGGCGCGTACCGACATAGACCGCGCCCGCGGCAAGGCTCGCCGCCGCGAAGCCGAGCCCCACGCGGCGGAGCGTGCGAAATGGGGTGATGCTCAGGGCCGCCACCAAAGCGTTCATCGATGCGAACCGGTCCTCGGGGTTTGTGGCGAGGCCCGTGCGAAGTGCATCGAAGATCCGGCGGGGAGCGGTGGCAGTCCCCGGAGGCGCCTGTATCCGGCCCATGACGACGTTGCCAGCAAGCTCCCCATACGTTCGTCCTGCGAACGGGCGCACGCCGGTCAGCGCCTCCCAAAGTGAAACGCAGAACGCGAACTGGTCGCTGGCTGCCGTTGTTGGCGAGGCGTTGTGCTGCTCCGGAGCCATGTACGCCGGAGTCCCCATGATCGCGCCGGTCTGGGTCAGCGTCGCGGCCTGTTTGTCCGTCGGCTCCTCGTCGGAGAGCGTTGGGTCCGATCTGTCCGAGCGGGACAGGCCGAAGTCCATGACTCGGACCCGGCCGTCTTCACCCAGCATCACGTTGTCGGGCTTGAAGTCACGGTGCACGATGCCGGCTGCGTGGGCTGCCTCGAGCCCCAGTGCGGCGTCGCAGTACACGTGGACGACCTCCTGCCAGTCGCGAGACTCCGGGGCCCACTCTCGCAGCGTCGTTCCATCGACGAACTCCATCGCCACGAACACCTGCTCCTCGTATCGGCCCACCTCGTGCACGGTGACGACGTTGGGATGGTTGAGACGAGCCATCGCCTGTGCCTCGCGCTGCAGGCGGCTCGTGCCGGTGGACCCTCGGCTCGCGTCTTCGGCGAGGTCTGGGCGCAGGAGCTTGAGCGCGACCTTTCGATCCAGCTCGGGATCGTAGGCGCTGTAGACGACGCCCATGCCCCCTGCGCCGAGTCGGTTCAGGATTCGAAAGCGCCCGATGCGCTCTGGATCGTCGGGGGTCGGTGGGGCTGGAGCACCGCTGGTCCCGCACTCCGTGTCCTCCGTGCCCGGGCTCGAGTGTGGTTCCGTGCTCGGAGTTGAGCGAGCGGCAGGGGGTGCCTCCCCGAAGAGCTTCGCCCGCGCCGCCGACCGGATGCGGGCTCGAGCATCTGCCCCCACCCCGGGGGCCGGTCCCATCC
>CAYGTG010000317.1:0-8031 GCA_964352485.1 uncultured Nannocystaceae bacterium
CAACACGACGCGCCGCATGGTCCCCGCGTCCAGCAACCCGGTGAGCTGCTGAGTCTGAACGCCCAGTTCTGCAGGCGTGCGCGGCGGGGGCTCCCACGTGACGATGGCGTCGGTCGCCGACGCATCGTCGTGGGCCCATGGAACGTCCAGTCCCGCGAGGCGTAGCTCGAGCCCCCGCGCGATGCTCCCATCGCCGCGCAGCAGAAGCCGGTGCTGTGCCAGCAAGGCCACCAGAGCGTGCTCTTGTTGCATCACCCGAGCCCTCCGGCGGTCAGCACGTTGTCGACCCGGCCCGCCCCGTGGTCGACTTGGATCGCCTGATCGCAAACACCGTCGAGGTATCCGCTGGCGCAGGCGAGCACGACGTCGGCCACCTCGGACGGCTGAACCGCGAAGGCTTCGTAGCGCTGAAGCACAGCGAGGGTTTCGGCGCCAAAGATCTCGGTGAACCCACCGGTCAGCGCATGCCGGCAACGAATGAGGAACGTGGTGCTCCCGGTCGTCACCTTCGGGTCGGAGGCGATCGCCTCCAGAGCCGCTTTCGCCAGGCCGACGTAGTCGTAGCCAGGATGATGGACCGCGACGCCATCGGAGGACATCACGATCAGGCGGGCCGGCGGGGCGCCCAGCTGGGCGCGGCTTTGGGCGATGTACTCGGTCAGTGAGAAGGCGCTGGCCTGCAGCGTCCGTCCGAGGTCACGCGCCCGCAGAGCGCCTAGCGACCCTCCTACCCCCGCGACGCAGGCATTCGCGACGAGCAGGTCCAGTCGGTCATGCTCAGCGGCGATCCGCGTAAAGAGGCGCTCCGTGTCGTCGGAATTGCCGATGTCTGCCTCGATCACGCGTGGTTTCGGCGCCGACACCGACTCGAATGCGGCTTCGATCTCGGCGAGATCGGCACTGCCCCAGCGATGCGTCAGCCACACCTGGGCACCATGACGGCCCAGCGCGAGTCCACTGGTTAGGCCCAGGCCACGCGTGCCACCCGTGACCAGGGCAACTTGACCGGCGAGTTCGGGGAACGTCACGGAACACGCTTCCACAACGCGCAACAGTTGGTTCCGCCGAACCCGAAGGCGTTCTTGAGAAAGATCTCGACCTCGTGCTCGACAGGGCCGTTGCTGCAAACATCGAGGTCTACGGCAGGGTCCAGCGTGTCGACATTGATGGATGCGTGCAGCCGTCCGCATCGCATTTGGCCGAGCGCGGCGACGGTTTCGACGGCCGGTGCGGACCAGCAGGTGTGTCCAAGCATCGACTTGGGCGCGTTGATTTTCAGGCGCGAGGCGTGGGTTCCGAACGCCTCCCGGATCGCAGCGAGCTCCGAGATGTCCCCGAGCGGGGTCGAGGTTGCGTGGGCCGATACGAAATCCACCGCTTGCGGAGCGACTCCAGCGCGACGCAGCGTCTGGATGATCGTTCGCGCCTGCCCCTCGGTGGACGGATTGGGCTGGTGGTTGCCGTCTGACGTGGCGACCACGGCGAGCACCTCACCGTGCATGGCTGCGCCGCGGGCTTGGGCAACCTCGTAGCTCTCCATGATGAGGACCGCCGTGCCGTGCGACGGTACAAAGCCCTCCCGTTTCGTGTCGTAGGGACGAGAAGCCTTGGCTGGGGCGTCGTTGAAGCTCTGAAACGTGATCGCGCCCATCAGGCCCATCGCGTGCAGCCCCATCGCGGAGAAGTCGAACGTTGGCCCGACGACGACCACCCGGTCGTGCCCGTGGTGCCGGATCTCATCCACGGCGCAGCGCAGGGCGATGTTGGTACTGGCACACGCACCGCCGACCGTGAACTGCGCCCCGCGAGAGCCGAGGACTTCACTGACGGAGCCAGCGTGGTCGGTATCGAGCGTCAACAAGGCCGCGTGCGCGTCGATCCAATCGGGCTCCTCTTGGAACGTCTTGAAGTTCTCGATCAGGTAGCGTTCCCCCAAGTTGTGCCCGCCGACGATGACCGCGGTCCGCTCGGCGAACTCACCACCCTCGAACGGGAGGCCGGCATCGAGCCATGCATCCACGGCGCACAGCATCGACAGGCGGGTCGACATCGGAGCACCGCGAAAGATCTTTCGGAGTCGGGCGCCAACCTGCTCAGGAACCCGCTGCAAGAGCCCGGAGAGCTTGGCCTTGGTGTCGTAGCCGGAGAGGTCGCCCCCGACCTTCGAGTAGACCCGCTTGTCGTCGAAGAAGCGCCACGTGTCGATGGAGGAGCGCCCCGCCAACAGGGCCTCCAGCAGGGCCTCGTGTCCGTCGGCAACCGGCGTGATCACGCCCATGCCGGTGCAGACCACACGCTTCCCCAAGTCGCTGCTGCCGCTACCCATGCCTCAACCGACAGATGCGTGGCCGCAGGCTTGTGACGAGACATGACCACGTCCGGCACCAGGCCGTTCGTGACGGCCATGCGCGGCGTGGTTTCGGGACAGCCATGTATCGATTCCCATCTGGCGTGTCCGTACCGCCCCGAGACGAGGCGTTACGCAGTTTTGTCTAGCAGCCTGTTGAGAAAGCCCGACACGACGTCTCACTCGCCTTTTCGCGATCCCGCAGGGGTTCTCAACAGGCTGCTAGCGCCATCGGCGCGGTGCGACCCGTCCGATGCTCGGCCCCTGTTCGCCGGAGACGGGCGATGTCAGAATCAGAGGTATGTATCCTGAGTGGCTTCGAGATGGCGTCCTGCTGATCGGCACGACCTGCCTTCTCCTGGCCGCGGGATGCAGCGATTTCGTCGGGGCGGAATGCGACTCCGAGGGCTGCGACTCCGCCAGTGCTTCTACGTCCGAAGCTGGCACCACGGCCACCGTTCAGACCGGAACGACGGCGAACGGAACGACCGGCACCACCGGCAACGGCACCGGCCCCACCGACACCGGCACCACGATAGACGCCACGGCGTCCTCCACCGAGACGACACGGGGCCCTGGCACGGAGACCGAATCCAACACGGAGACCGGGCCCGGCACCGAGACCGGCGCCGACACCGAACCCGACGCCGACACTGGAACCATCGTGCCGGTCTGCGGTGACGGTGTCCCCGAGGGCGACGAGACCTGTGACGACGAGAACACCGAGGAGACAGACGGCTGCCTCTCGACGTGCGTGGTGCCGACGAGTTGCGCGGTGATTCTCGCCGAGGTCCCGGGAGCCACGGACGGGACCTACGACATCGCCCCGGACGGAGTCCTCCTCACGACCGCGTGCGACATGACGACCGAGGGCGGCGGATGGACGTTGGTCGGAAAGGTCAACCACGCGGACGCGGACGGGGTCGGCGAGCCCGTTGGATGGTTCGGAACCGCCAGCAATGCGTCCAACCTGGCGGTGCCGGACCTGACCTTGAACGGGAGCCCCGAATCTCACGATGCAGGCCGGTTCTCGCCAATCATCACCGAAGGCACGTCTGTGACTCGGTTCGAACTCATCGAAGGGGGCAGCGTCACCGAGTCGGTAGAGTGGTTAAAGGTCGTAGGCACGACGGCCACCTTCGAAGCCTGGTTCAGCCACACGGATCCAGACAGCTCGATGGTCTGCACCGATGTTGCATTGACCGAGAACTGCAGCTCTGGGTCGATCCAAACCCAAGGAGACGACGTGAACAACCTGACCTCGCTCGGCGGCATGCGGATCACCCACTATTTGCCGGCGGGCGACAGCTTTCCGATCCACATTCGGCAGGACAACAACACCTCCAGCGGCAGCAGCGGAATGATCAGCGGGACGATCGGCCTCGCCGAGTGGAGCCAGGGCTACGGCGGTCACAACGGGAACGGCCTACGCATCTGGCTCCGCGAGTAGCTGTTGCTCTTCTGAGGGCCGGCTGCCGCGAACACCAAGCTCCCCTTCACCTCACGGCTGCAGTTCGTCGCGCAGGGCCTTGGCCTCCGCGAGGACGTCTTTGGGATACGGCGAGGCCGCAAGCTCGTCCAACGCAGCCTGCACAATCTCGCGAGCACGCTCGGTGTCTCCGACCTCCTGGAGAAGACGAGCGTATGCGAGGCGGTACGAGCTGACCTGATGCTGATAATCCTGCCCCTTCAACGACTGCTCAGCCTGCTCGAAGAGCTCGAGCGCACGCGGCCGATTGCCGAGATCGCCCCAGTTTCGCGCGACCGTATACAGCGCAGGTCCAAGATCGCCCGCAGGGACATCGCGATTCGCGGAGAGCACGAGTGTTTCGGCATCCTGGTTGAGCGCCCGCGCTTCGGCCTCGTCCCCTTGCTTGATGCGAACCGCCGCGAGCACCCCGAGGGAAGTTGCGCGGACGAGTCCAGGCGCATTCTTGCGAACATCAAGCGCCCGTCGAGACCAGCGCTCAGCAGCCTCATGGTCGCCCTCGAGGGTCGCCAGGCGAGCCCTCGCCGTGAAGAGCGGAGCAGCCTCGCTGGTTTCCAGGGCGTCGAGTTGGTCTCGGATCTCATGGGCTTCTTCGTAGTGCCCCTTGGCTGCGGCCAGATTTCCCAAGTTCAGCTCGACGATCCCAAGTGAAAGGAGGGCGTAGGCCAAGGGTAGATGGGCCTCGTCGTTCGCCGCCCGAAGGCTGTCCATCGCTGCGATGTGTGCCGCCCGGCTCTCTACGAAACGCCCCTGTATCTCCAACACCTGCGCCAGCTTCGTTTGCCCAGCGGCGGCGTTTTCATGCTGCGGCCCCCAGTGTTCGCTTGCAAAGTCGACCGAGCTTCGAAACGCAGCCGCCGCCTCGTCGAGCCGCTTTGCATTGGCGAGCGCAACCCCGACGTTCAGCATTCCCGTGACATAACGCTCCGCTCCCGCCGAGTCCTCCACAGAGAGCTCCGCGACCCGTTTGAAATGTTCGATCGCCAACTCGGTTTGGTGTTGGCGGCCAGCCAAGATGCCGCGCACGTTGGCCACCGCGACGAGGTACATCGAGTGCTTTACCGAGTGGCGCTCCAAGAGCGCCTCGGCCCGACGAATCCACGTCTCCGCCGCGTCAAACTCGTCGGTGGTTGTCGCAAGCACGTGAGCCGTGGTGGTGGAGATTTTCAGGGCCGTGATGTCGTCGGCGGCCCCCAACGCCGCCTCGAAGGCTCTCTCTCGGGTCTTCTCGGCCGCCTTCGCATTGCCCGAACCCAGCTCGCACTCGGCACGAATCGCCAGCAGCCTCGCAACCTCTGGACCAAAGCCCAGTTCGCGGACGCGCGGCTCGACCGCGGAAAGCTGTGCCAGACACCTCTCAGCGTCGTGGGCTTGCCACGCATCGTGCGCGGCGTTGACCTCCAGTGAGACCTTGGAAACCGACGCCCGCAGTTCGGGATCGAGCGGATCCCTCACCTGAAGCTCGAGCCAGCTCACCTCGTTGCACGAGGCCGACCTCGGCAACCCTTCCACAGCGCTGAGGCTCGACTGAACGCCTCTCGCATCCACGCTTTGAAGCGAGTCGGTGATGTCCTCAAACGCGGAGAACGACCCTTCGAGACACCGCTGCGAACGAAAGGCGATCTCTTCCGTGAACACCCGATCGGCGCCCGCCATCGCGCACGAGCGCCCTGCAGCTTCCGTCCATGCCGCAGCGTGTTCGTCCAGAACCGAGACCACGCGCGCACCCATTGGAGCACCGTTGAACGCACCAGAACGCTCGAACGCGGACAGGACGGCTTCGCGCCGATCTTCGGTCCACAAGGCGACCATCTCCGCGCCCGCATCTGCGCACGGCTCGGGTTCGGCCGCTGGGGCGGCGTTCTTCACTCCAAGGCCGTACGCGGCCGCCGTGGCCGCAGCGAGCACAGCGACACCCACGAAGACCAGTCCTGCGGGCGAGCGTTCCCCCGGGCTCAGCGCGTCGAGCAGCGCGCTCATCGACGCGAAGCGCTCATCGGGGTTGGTCTGCAGACCCCGGTCCAAAGCCGCCGATATCGCCGGATCGAGAGCCTCCGCCGCGGGGGTGTGGGCTCGCTCTCCGCGAATGACCGCAGCACTGAGCGTGGCAAACGAGTAGGAACGAAAGGGCCGCTCGCCGGTGAGCGCCTCGTGGAGCGCTACACAGAATGCGAACTGATCGGTGCGCTCATCCGACGGCTCTCCAGCAAACTGCTCCGGCGCCATATAGGCCGGCGTCCCCATGACAGCACCGGTCTGGGTGAGCCGCGTGTCGAAGCTGGTGGACGCCTCCAGGTGAGCGCCAGACTCCAGGTCATGGGTCCGCTCTGCGCCTTGGCGTGCGAGACCGAAGTCGAGCACGCGCGGTCGGCCGAGTTGGTCGACAAGGACGTTGTCCGGCTTGAAGTCCCGGTGGATGACCCCGGCGACATGTGCCGCTGGAATGCCAGCGCGAGCCTTGCGGAACTCCTCGAGGATCTCGGTCGCGGTTGGAGTCGTTCGCTTCAGCCAGGCCCCCAGCGGTTCACCGTCGACCAACTCCATCGCAACGAACACCCGTTCCCCGACCGTACCGACGTCATGGACCGCGATGACGTTGGGGTGAGCGATTCGGGCCATGGCTTGGGCCTCTCGCTGTAGCCTTGAGGATCCCCCCTTGCGCGAGCCGTCTCCAAGCAGAAGTTTGATCGCGACCACGCGATCAAGTTCGGGATCGAACGCCTTGTAGACGACCCCCATGGCACCTGCGCCAATACGTTCGATGACCACGTAGCGACCGACGCTTGCCCCACGTTCGAGCGTGATCTCGCGCCGCGCCGTAACCCCGTCGCCGGTACCGACCAGCGTCTCTTCGTCGCTGGGGACTTCGGTGGACAACCGGTGTTCGTCGGCGGACAACGTCCGCAAGGGTACCGCGTTGCTTGGGCCCGGGGGGCTACCCCAGGACGTCCAGAGATTGGGTCAGCCGACGACAAGCGTAGAATACAGAGTCTTCGTGCTGGCGCTCCAGCTCCAAAAGCTCTCGGTCCTGACGATGGAGCGCCTCTCGTTCCCAGTGCTCACGCGCCGCTCCGATCGCGAGATGGTCGACGGTGCCCAACAGCTCCCGCAGCTTGCGAAGGTCGCGGTCGGCTCCGAGCTGTGGCACCTCGTCGGAGAGCTTCAGCAGCGCCTGCACGCCATCGAACAGCGGCAGCCGCTTGCGAAGGATGTCTTCCATGCACAGCCGCATGCGAATCGTCGCGGGGACCTCAGTCATGCCGCGGGTATGGTGCCGTGCCGGCGGGCCGATGTCAGGGGGCCTGGCGCGAGTCAGAGTCGGAAAAGTCTCCGTCACCGAAAAGCGCGTGAACATGGGGCCTGACGGTCTTTGCCAACCGCCCGTCACGAAGCAGATCGGGTCGGTAGAGCAGGGCCCCCTGAACCGCTCCCCGCACCATGAAGAACACGATGGAAGGACCATCGCTATCCACGGCGGGAATCGGCAGTCCCCTCTCGGACCGCCACCGGACGATCTCCGCGCCAAGCGTGGAAAGCAGCGCCACGATCGCAGACTCGCTATCCGCGATGAGCGTGTGGGACCAGGTTCGCGGAACGTGTTCCAAAAGCGCCCGCCTCAGCTCGAGGTCTCCGTAGCGGTCCGAACACGCCAGTTCGAGCGCGGCGTCCAACTTCTCTGGGGCCGGGGCCGCCCCCTCGACGATCGAGAGCAGCTGAGACCGGAACGACTCGTTCACGCGGCGCGTGGCCTCGGCAAGAATCGCCTCCTTGTTGGGGAAGTACTGATAGAGCGAACCGATGCTGACCCCGGCCCGCTTCGCGACGTCATTCGTCGTGAGCGTGGGTCCCGTCTCGATCAGCAGCTCTCCTCCCGCCGCCACGACGGCGTCGACGAGCGCCTTGGCCGAGACGGTACCCGCCTGCTTTCGAGGCGCGGGGTTCTGGACTGGCTGGCTGCGCTTCTTTGCGGTCACGTCGTCTCCCCGTGGGCGTCGCCGGTCGAAGGCGTATCGGCGGAGGATATCCCTGCGCCCCCTCGACTGTCAGCTCGCATGAGCATCCGCGCGACGGACACCGCTGGCAGCCGATGTTCGCCGTCTTTGCGCCAACTTCGGCAAGCTCGACTCAGCTTCCGCACGCGGAACCGGACTTCAATCGCGCCACGTGGAGCGTCGTGTTGCCCGGATCGTCGAAC
>CAYGTG010000318.1:0-8028 GCA_964352485.1 uncultured Nannocystaceae bacterium
CCGCTGGGGCGGCGGCGCTGCACTGGGGTTTGAGTCAGGGCGACGGAGCCGCCGCGGTGCTCATCGGCCTCGCCCTGCTGCTCGTCGTGGCGACGATTCCTGTCATCGCCACCGCCTGGCGCACCAATTCCGCTCAGCCGACCCAGTAGAGAGGTGCTACCCCGCTACATTGGCGGCCGAGCCGAGGCTGAAGGTGAAATGTGCGCCCCCGCTCCCAGAGATGACGGTCTGTCCTGCCTCTGGTGCGAAGGTCGACTTGATCACGACCGGAATGCCCGCGCGCCGGGCTGGCTCGAGCGCTTCAGCCTGAATGACCTTGGCCCCCTGGAGCGCAAGGGACTCCGCCGCGTCGTAGCTGAGCGTCGCGTATCTGCGGGCAGTTGCGACTCGCCGAGGATCGTCGGTGTAGAACCCGTCGACATCGGACCAGATCTCGCAGACGCCTGCACCGACCAGCTCCGCGACGATGGTTGCGGACTGGTCAGAGCCGCCGCGGCCCAGCAGCGCAACGCCGCCCTCGGTCGTGCCCACGCTGAAACCCTCCATCAACCAAGTGTCGGTGGGGCCATAGAACCTGCATCCACGCAGCTCAAAGCGGGGGTGGGGGGCGCCAGGCGAGCTCGTCCGAACCAGATGCTTCGTTGACGGTCTGTGGCTGACGTCGAAATCGTGGCGTCCAAGCAGGCGCTGGGCAAAGGCGCATACGAGCTGCTCCCCAACCGCCAGCACGCGAAGGGACGGCTCGCCGTCTTCCAGCGCGGGCGCAGCAGCTCGTCGGAGCATCTCACGTGACTCCGACACGATGATGCCTGCGTCCATGTCGAGCTGTGCAGCCAGATCGCCGTGCCGCTGCGCGATTGCTTTTAGCTCGCAGGTGACGTCTTGCGCCCGCTTTAGCCGGTGCACAACCTCGCCCAAGAGGTCTGTGACACCACACAGGGCAGAGAGGACGACCACGCTTCGCTGCCTTGCGGCTCGCACATCTCTGATGCGCCGCACGATCTGCTTCCAGCCCGCAGGGGAGCCGACACTTGTTCCCCCAAACTTCATGACGATCGGCTTGGGTGGGAGGACGAATCGGCGCTTCAGGAGCGTGGCCATGCTTCCGCCACTTTGTCGGTTGCCGACCATCATCGATCCCTCACTTTCTCACTCTCCAAACCCCTCACTCGGGGGCCGGTCAAGGCAGGCGATGCTTCGTCTCAAACGTTCATTGCAAGGCGCGCAAGCCCGGTTACCCATCAACAGAGGGCCGTAAGCTGCGACCCACGGTCAAGATGCCGCCGTGGTGTGCGCCGGTTTGACGAGGCGGCGAACTCGGAGACTTCTTGAGGATCGGTTTGCGCGCAGTACCGACTACGTCTGAGCTGCCACTTGGAAGGCGAACCGAAACATGAAGATTGAGACCGTCAACTCCGACAACTTCGAAGAAACCCTCCCGCTGATCGCTGCCTATCAGGTCTTCTACAAGGCAGAGCCGAACGAGGAGCGCAACCGAGAGTACTTCGCGCGTTACCTCGACGACCACACCCACGGCATCTTGTTTCTTGCTCGAGACGAGGACGGCACTCCGCTCGGCTTTGCGACGATCTACTTCACGCCATCGTCGGTGTCGGCAGCCATCGGCTGCTCGTTCAACGATCTATACACGCTCAAGGGCACGCGTGGAAAAGGCGTCGGGCTCGCGCTGGCCATTCACGTGTTCAACTACGCTCGCGACAAGGGATACAAGTCGATCGACTGGCACACGCAGAAGGACAACGAGAACGCCCAGCGTCTGTACAACTTCTCGCAGGCCGACAGCTCTGAGTGGATCAACTACAGCCTCCCGCTCGTTTGAGCGACCCAAGCCATTGTGACCCTGCCACGCACCGCACACGTTGCTGTCATCGGTTTGGGCGGGATCGGCTCTGCTGCCTGTCGCTCCCTTGCCGAGCGTGGCTATGACGTGGTGGGCGTGGAGCAGTACGGCCGTGCCCACGACCGGGGAAGCTCGCACGGCGAGACCCGTCTGTTCCGGGCTCGACATCCGCAGCCTCACCGCCGCCGACTCGCGGAGGCCGCACGGGCCGGCTGGCGCTCGCTCGAGGATGCCGTCGGTCGGTCCCTGTTTCGAGAGACCGGACAGCTCTGGGTGGGTCCAGATGAGTTCGCCGCGGCCGCTGGCTTCGAACGTATCGGTGCACACGAGGTCGCGCGCCTTGGCTTTCGAGCGCCTGGTGCTGGGCTCTCTTGCTACTGGGACCCAACCGGCGCCTGTCTTGCCGTCGAGGCGTGTGTAGACGCCGCGTGTGCCGCAGCCGAATCCGCCGGCGCGAAGCTTTCTTTTCAGACCCGAACCCTCGGAGTCCGACCCGACGGGGAAGGGTTCGTGGTGCAGACGCACCGCGGTGATGTGGCCGCCCACCACGTGGTCATTGCAGCGGGAGCCTGGTCGCGCGAGCTTGTGGAAGGGCCGCAGCTGCGAACGTACCGCGTGCCGCAGGTCTGGTTCGCAACTTCGACACCGCGCAATCTTCCACCCTTCGTCTTCGACCTGCCCCACGGTGACTTCTACGGCGCGGGTTGGACACCGGCCAGCGTGAAGGTCGGTGGACCCCGGCACGACTTGCTTCCACACCCTCGTCAGCGTGGCGACCAGGTCGAGCCCGGCGTCGTCGGCGACGTCGTGGCGTTTGTCCGAGATCATGTGCCCGCCCTGCAGCCAGTCGCTGTATCGACGAAGTGGTGCATGAGCACTGCATCGCCGGACGAGGAGTTCATCCTTGACCGGACGGACAGCGGGATGGTCTTCGCTTCGGGCCTCAGCGGCAGAGGTTTCAAGTACGCGCCCGCCCTCGGCGACGCACTCGCCGAGATGGTCGCGGGCAACCTTGAATACCCAGAATTCAGCATGCGGCGGTTTGAAAGCCCAGTGGGCTCGACCGCCGCTTCCGATCTTGATTTTCATTCACTGTAGAAACACCAGCGCAGAGGAAGTACGAGCATGACGACAGCACAAGAAGATTTCGCAGCCATCATCCCCCAGGGTCTCGAGAAGAACGCAAGCACACTTCGCGCTGTGGGCGCTACGATCGAGATCAGCGTGGCCGGCGAGGGAGGCGGGACCTGGACCGTGCGCATGAACGAGAATCTCGGGTTCGAGGAGGCTCCCGCGGAGCATGCGGACGCGCGCATGAAGTTCACGGAGAAGGGATGGAAGACCTTCGTCGAGAACACCAGCGAGGTGACCCGGCTGTTCATGACGAATGAACTTGAGGTCGAGGGGAACCGACTGTTCGGGTTGAAGCTCCAATACCTTGTTCCTTGAACCACCCTCGAGCACGAGGTGGAGCCGGAAGAAAGTGGGGATCGAAGGGGCGTACCGCTCGACTAGAAGAGCATGTCGTTGACGGTCGTCCCGCCTCCCACCCCCAACGGAGGGCTTCACCTCGGGCATCTTTCTGGTCCCTACCTCTACGCGGACGTCAACCGCCGCTGGAAGCGCCAGCAAGGCGAAACTTCGGGCCTTTGGGTCCACACCGACAACAATCAGGTCTACTGCGTCACCGCGGCGGACAACGCCGGCGAAGCGCTCGAGACGTTCGTCCCCAAGAAGGCAGCCCGAATCCGCAGCGATTTCGAGGCGGCCTCTTTGTCTTTCGACGGCTTCTGTGCCGCGCCGCCGGCGGAGTACGCATCGTTCGTCAACGACTTCTTCTCTCGGGTGCGGGAGCACGAGCACGTCGTCACGCGGCAGCGAACGTTCTTCGTCGATTCACAGCGTGGAGAGCCGCTTGCGGATGCGCTCATCAGCGGGCGCTGTCGGCACTGCTTGAGTGGGTCCAGCGGTGGAATCTGCGAGCTGTGCGGCACCCCCAATGACCCCACGGAACTGCTCGAGCCGCGCCACGCAACGAAGGATGTCGCCCTCGAGACCAAGCTCTTCGAGGTCGTCGAGATCGATCTCCAGCACTTTGCGCCGGCGCTGCGGAACCGGTTCGCAGCCTCGAACCTCGTCGTTCGACCTCGGCTTCGCGGACTCCTGGACCGGTTGCTGTCCGCCCCGCTCCCGAGCGTTCCGCTGACGCTGCCCGGAGACTGGGGCTGCCCCGTTGCGGCGCGTGAAGGCCAGGTGTTCAACCCGTGGGCCGAACTCCTTCCCGGAGCGATCTTCCACAGCCAAGCCCTGGACGGAAGCGGTCGCTGGTCGAGCAAGACCGGACCTCACCTTTTCTTCGGCTTCGACAACTCCTTCTTCTACACGCTGCTGCACTCCGCGCTCCAAATCGCAAGCGGGACCGAGTACGCGCTGCCGGTCGCGTACACGACCAACGAGTTCTACGAGCTCGACCACAAGAAATTCTCCTCCGGCCAGAACCATGCGGTCTGGATGCAGGAAGGCGTGGACATGTTCGGCGTGGACGCGCTGCGGTTCCACGTCTGCGCGACGAATCCGATGTATCAGCGGGCGAACTTCTCGGCCGACGAGGCGAAGCGCAACATCGATGCGAAGCTTCTCGGCCCTCTTCGTGCTCTGCTCGAGGCTCGCGCAGCCCTTCGCACTTCGGAGGGCGCGGTCGAAGTCGGCACGCCGCTTCCGCTCGAGGACTTTGAGCGGGAAGCGACCACGCACTACGCCTCGAACGTGCTCGACCTCAACGCGATGGCGCACCGGTTGAGCTCGCTGCTGAGCATGCTCGCTTCTGAGGCCACGGAGGCGGCAGGCGCGGCTCGTTCCGAGCATCTTGGCGCGCTCGATGCTGGGCTCGCACTGTGGGCCCAGCTTGCCCTGCCCCTCATGCCCACGCTCGCCGGACGTCTCAAGGACGCCCTCTTGGGGCCGGGGCAACGGGACACGTTCATCCCCTACAAGGACCTCGCGGGCGGGACTTCGAACCCGTCGCTCGACTTCGATTCGCTCTGCGAAGGCTCGTGCAAGGCGTGAGAGGACAATCAGTCATGAGTACCGAGATTTACGACATCCTTGGGGTCGGCTTCGGGCCGTCCAACATCGCCCTCGCCGTATCGCTTCGTGAGCGCGGCTTCGAGGGCAAGGTCCTGTTCCTCGAGCGCAACGCGAGCAATGGCTGGCAGACCGAGATGATGCTGGAAGGCTCGGACATCCAGCACAACCCGCTGCGGGACCTCATCACTCCGGCCAACCCGCAGAGCAGCTACGGCTTTCTGTCGTACCTCAAGGCCCACGACCGGCTGTTTGACTTCATGAACATGCCCGCGGCCTACCCGTATCGCAGCGACTACGCCGGCTACGTTCGATGGGTTGCCGATCAGTTCGAAGACCAGGTCCTGCACGGTCGCAGCGTCACTTCGATCACGGTTCAGGGCGAGCTGTACATCGTCGACCTCGACGACGGGACCACGCTCCGCGCTCGTTCGCTGGTCATGGGTACTGGGCGCACGCCGTACATGCCGGAGCCCTTCGACCAGATCAAGAGCGACCGGGTCTTTCATCTAACCCGCTACCTGTCGCGCACCGAAGAACTCGCGGCGCGGCAGCCCCTGCAGCGAGTTGCGGTAGTCGGTTCCAGCCAGAGCGCTGTGGAGCTGCTGTTGGACCTGCGTACGCGAGCTCCGGGCGCGGTTGTCGATTCAGTCTGTCGAAGTTTCGGCTTCCAGAGCAAGGACACCAGCCCGTTCACGCACCACGTCTACTTTCCGGAGTTTGTCGACCAGTTCTTCGATGCAAAGCAACCGCAGCGGGACCGGCTTTGGTCCGAGCTGCGACGCACGAACTACTCCGCTGCGGACCAGGACGTTCTCGATCAACTGTACATGGCGATGTACGAAGACAAGGTTCTGGATCGAACCCGTACGGTGCTGCGCGCCAACTCGCTGTGCAAGGGCGTCCAAGAACTCGACGATGCCGTGGTGCTGGAGACCGAGAACCTGCTCGACGGCACCCGGAGCCAGAGTCGCTATGACGCGGTGATCCTGGCGACTGGGTTTCGCAACCTCGGTGTTGGCGAGATGGCCCACAGCTGTCCACCGCTGCTTCAGGGCGTTCGAGGTTTGATCGCCCACAATGAGTTCGACGTCGTCGACGTGCAGCGCGACTACAGCTGCATCGCGAAGAGCCCGTCGGACCCGCTTCCGCCGCTGTACCTCAACGGGCTCTGCGAAAGCACGCATGGGTTCGGAGATGCCGGTTCCTTCAGCCTGCTGTCTGTCCGGGCGGCAACGATCAGCCAATCCATCAGCGAGGCGCTTGTGGCCACTGACCGGCTTGCAGCGCAGTGAGTAAGGCCATGAGCGAAGCTAGCACTCTCGAGTCCAACGTCCGTTCTTACTGCCGGCGTTTTCGGGGGGTCATCCGCTCAGCGCATGGCTCGACGATCACGACCGAAGACGGACGGAGCTACACCGACTTCCTGATGGGCGCGGGCTCGCTCAACTACGGCCACAACCATCCCGAGTTGATCGCCGAGATCTCCGCGTACCTCACCAGCGGGGGCCCTCTGCACACGCTCGACTTCAGGAGCACGGCCAAGGAGCGATTCATCGAGGCGTTTTCGACGAACATCCTCGAGCCTCGCGGGATGAGCTACAAGCTTCAGTTCACCGGCCCGACCGGCACCAACGCGGTGGAAGCCGCGATGAAGCTGGCCCGCAAGGTCACGGGCCGACGTTCGATCGTGGCGTTCACCGGTGCGTTTCACGGAATGACCGCCGGGTCGCTCGCGGCCAGCGCGAAAACGTGTCCCACGCACCTGTCGCGGGCCGACATCGTGCGCATGCCCTACGACGGGTTCTTCGGCCCAGACGTCGACACCATGAACCACATCGAGGCGATGTTCGAGAGCCCTGGAAGTGGGCTCGAGCCACCGGCGGCGTTCATCGTAGAAACGGTCCAAGGCGACGGGGGGCTGAACACGCTCAGCGCAGCGTGGTGCCAGAGGTTGTCTCGGCTGGCCAAGCGCCTCGGGTCGCTGTTCATCATCGATGACATCCAAGCCGGGTGCGGCCGCACCGGGTCGTTCTTCAGCTTCGACTCGCTCGGCGTGGAGCCCGACCTGGTTTGCTTGTCGAAGTCCCTCAGCGCCAGCGGACTGCCCATGGCGCTCCTGCTCGTGGCGCCCTCACTCGACAAGTGGGAACCCGGAGAGCACAGCGGCACGTTCCGCGGCAACTGCCTCGCCTTCGTGACCGCGGCGGTTGCCACTCAGTGGTGGGCGAGTTCTGACATTCAGGCCGAGGCGATGCGGCGGGCCGGCACGCTCACCGCCCGCCTCGACGCGATGGTGTCTGCGTTTCCCCATGTCGTTCGCCGGAAAGGACGAGGCCTTTTCCAGGGACTCGAGATGACAGCCGACGCCGCCGATCGGGTGGCAGACGCCGCGTACACCCGAGGGCTCGTCATCGAGACGGCGGGTCCAAGGGACGAGATCGTCAAGGTCATGCCCGCCCTCAACATCGAGGACGGAGAGCTGAGCCGAGGGCTCGACATTCTTCAAGAAGCGGTGGCGGAGTGCCTCAAGCCCAACGCCATCCTCGCGACGGGATGAGGCACAGTGGCCATGCTGCGATGTGACGCTCGCGCGCTGCTGCTGCTCTGCCTTGGGACGGTTGGCTGCGAGGCCGAGTCACCGAGTGCTCCGAGCGAAGACGACGTCATCGAGGTCTTCGAGCGGAGCTGTGGATTCGATGCGTGCCATGGCGGTGGTGGAGCGGCAGGGGGCCTCGGGCTGCAGCCGGTCTTCGACGGCGAGATGTCGCTGTACGACGCTGTCGTCGAGTCGGCATCTTGCCAGTCCGAGTTGCCCCTGGTGACTCCCGGCCGGTTGGAGGCGTCGTGGCTGTGGACCAAGGTCGACCCAGAGCAGTGGGTCCAGGGCAAGCTCTTGACCGGTCCGGGGTCCGAGGCCGCCGGGTGTCCGTCCCTCGGAGCGGCAACGGACGGGATGCCGCCCGGTACCGCGGGGCTTTCGAGGGAAGACCTCGCGACGATTCGCCGCTGGATCGAAGCGCTTTAGTCTGTGAAGGGGCCTCTCGAAAAAGCCCCTTCGCTTCACTCGAAACGGATCAACC
>CAYGTG010000319.1:0-8024 GCA_964352485.1 uncultured Nannocystaceae bacterium
GCTGTGGGCGGACGCGTGGTGTGAGGCGGTCAGTCGACAGCGTCGAGACAAAGGCGAGCCCAAGCCCAACCGTGTCCGGTGCGCCTTCGACGACGACCCCCGCCGACCCACACTCACCATCGTGGTGCGAACGCCCGGCGACCCGAGCGCGCTGCTCGAGGCGCGGTTGGAGCGGCTGGCGGGCAAGGGCCCCCGCGTGCTCCGAGGCCCGCGTCGTCGTCTCGAGCAGATGCTCATCTCGGAGAACAGCACGCCCCTGGGACTCGCGCGGAGACTCGCCGCTGTCTCTGCGACCCAGCCTCAGGACTCCGTCGACGCTGCGACCGGCCTCGCGGCGCTCCAGGGGTCGCCACCGGCGCTTGCGAGCATCGTTCCGCTGGATCGGTCGGTTCGCGTGGTCGCACCGGGCACCCGCACCGCAGCCCCGGCCACTCCGTCGTCGACCGCGCCCGCAGCCTCAGCCTCAGCCTCAGCCTCGCCCGCCGACGAGGTCGCCGAATGAATCCCCAACGACGCGCCCTGCTCGCAGGCATCGCCGCGCTGGTGGCCGCGTGCAAGCGAAACAAGGACCCGGTCATCCCCGAGGTCTGGGACGAAGCGCCGGTGCCCGAACGCGCCGAGGCACTTGGCAAGCTCGCGCCCCCGTGGCCGGCTCCAGCGCGCGGCATCCTCGACTCCGGCCTGCTCACCTACTGGCTGCGCGATCCGGGTGCCTCGATGGCTCATGTGCGCCTGATGATGCCGGACCACCATGACGGTCAGCCCCTGCCCGCTCTCGCCGCACGGTCCGTCACAGGCGCGCTCGCGCGCTCGGTCCGGCGCGGTTTGGGCCGGGTGCCAGCCCGCGTCCGGCAGGCTCGACGCCCCGGCCGGCTCGAGCTCTCGGTCTCCGGGCCCGCCGCAGACCTGCCGCGCATCGCCGCCGCCCTTGCACGTCCGCTCACCCGCGGACTCAAAGGCAACCGCAGCCTGCCAGCATCCCTGCTGCAAGCCCGGTCCCGCGCGGCCCGTGACGGCGAAGCACGCACGACACTGGAGATTGCCACGGCGGCCGCGGTCGCCTCCCTGCTCGGGGTCTCACTCGACTCGCAGCGCGTGGACTCGAGCCGGGCAGCGGCGCAGACCGGTGAGCGCCTCAGCGCAGCATGGACACAGCTGCTCGACCCGCGCCGATGTGTGATGGTCATTCACGCGCCGCAGGCCCCCGACGAACTTCCCACGCTGCTGGCCGGCTTCGCGGGTTGGACCGGCGAGGGCCGAGGCGACGTCCGTGCTTCGAGCCTGGATCGCCTTCGATGGACCCCGCCTGCCATCGAGAATCCCCAGCACCTGATGACCGATGACGGAGCTCCGCTGTTGCTCCCCACCGAGGGAGGCGCCGGCGGCGGCAAGCTGGTCATGGCATGCCGACTCGAGACACCCAGCGTGCAGGCGCGAGCGAGCGCACGGCTGGCCCAGCGCCTCCTCGCCGAGACCCAAGATGCTCGGCTTGCGATCGCCGGGCCCGTCGCGGTGTTCACCATCAGCACCGCCGTCAGCGACAACAGCATCGAAGCGCGGGCGCAGAGCCTGGTCGAAGCGCTCGCCGGCGGCGGCAAGACACGCGCGCCCTCGCAGCGCCTCTTCACAGCGGCCCAGTTGTGGCTTGGAGCGCGAGTCGTGGGCGCGAGCCTCGAGGGTGAAGACTGGACCGCGCTGTGGAGCGAAGCGATGGACCTCGCCGACACCGAGTCCGACATCCCGCGCGCGCTGGCATCCGACGCGACTGCGATGCTCTCCCTGCAGCCCGATCCGCTCGCGGCATGGATGGGCGAGCAACTCGACCCTCGCTTGGGCAACAATGGTTGGGCTTGGGCGCTTTGTGGGGCCACCGACAAGATGCAGCGCGCGCTCTCACGCGTCGCGGAGACCGTCCCCATCGCGCCCGACTCCTGATCTCGCGCTGGTTCCGCGGGCCGGCGCCGGCCCGTCTGTTACCCTGGTTCCCGTGAGAGGGGCGCGGCGCAGCGGGATCATCGGACTTGGCCTGCTGAGCGCATGCATGTTCGAATCGGGCTCGTCCGCAAACTCGGGGATGCTCGAGGACACCGACGCGTCCACGTCGAGCGCCCCGAGCTCTGCCGCCACGACCGACGGCACCGGTGCAGCGCTCACAAGCGGCGGGAGCCATGGCGGCACGGGAGGGAGCAGCTCGGACGGGGGAGCCTCATCCCAGGCCCTGGATGGTACGACGACGTTCGGTGACCCTTCCGAAGGCAACCCCCCTCGCGCAGATCTCGTTTTTGTCGAGAAGGGCCCCGTCGCGCTCGGGGTCCATCCGCTCCTGGGTGCCACCATCCTCACCCTTCAGCTCACCAACCAAGGAGAGGCCGCCGCCTCGGTCTTGGGCGCGGATGAACCCCCACCCCCGCTGCAGTGGGCGGGGGACGCCTTTCCCGGCGCCAACGGGACGTGCACAGGCGTCATCCCTCCGGGGGACATTTGTACGGTCGCGCTGGCGGTCGGACCCGGGCAGCCAGGCTTCGCATCAGGACCCCTGGCGGTCCGCTTTGACGACGCCATCGGCACAGGGACCGCATCGGTTTCGGTCGACCTCACCGCGACCGGAGAGGGGCTCAACCTCATCGTGAACCCCGACGCCGAGTCGGACCCGCAGGGGGCGATCCTCACCGGCTGGGATGCGGAGGACTCGTCGTTCCACACGACCACCGAACACAACCACGGGGAGGGATCGCTATCGTTCTTCGGCGGCGGCTCCGAGAACCCGCAGATCACCCAAGACCTCGTCCTGGTCCCGTGGTCCGCCTCGATCGACGGGCTTGACCTGCGATTCATCCTCAGCGGATGGACCCGGGCAAACAACGACATCTTGAACGACGACCCGCATGGGATTTCGCTGGCCTTCTTGGACGGCAGCGGCGTCGCCCTCGATGAAGAGAGCCGCGGCGGGATGACCCACG
Organism: uncultured Nannocystaceae bacterium; assembly: GCA_964352485.1. Classification (GTDB taxonomy): domain Bacteria; phylum Myxococcota_A; class Polyangia; order Nannocystales; family Nannocystaceae; genus CAJXVA01. The sequence goes on from CAYGTG010000319.1 coordinate 2,961, forward strand.
ATGGGTGGGAGTTGACCACCTTCGATGTCCCCATCCCGGTCGGGACCCGCCGCATTCGCATTCGGCTCAGCTGCGATCGCAACGACGCGTTGCTCTTCAACAACAACTGCTCGGCTTGGTTCGACGACTTCTTTGGCGCGCTCGTCTACACGCCGCCCGAATGAACGAGCCCTCGCCGAGTGTGAGCCGATGTCACCAACGCAAAGAGGGCGCCTCGCGAATGCGAAGTGCCCTCCCGTCTTGATGGCAGTCTCGATGGCAGGCTCGACGGCGGGTTCCCGGTCAGCCCTGCGGCTCGAACCAGTGCCGTGTCAAACTTTGTAGCCGCGGGTTCGAACGTCCTTGAGGACGACGTCGATGCCGAGCTTGTCGATGAGTCGCATTCCGGCGGCGGAGAGTCGCAGACGAACGAACCGGTTCTCTTCGGGGACCCAGTAGCGCTTCGAATGCAGGTTCGGCAGCAGCCGCCGCTTGGTGCGGACGTGCGAGTGCGAAACATTCATCCCCGTGAGGGGCTTCTTACCGGTCACCATGCAGATTTTCGCCATAGCAGTCGCTCCAGGGGCGGCGAAGTTGGACCAACGCCAGGCGCATGTCAAGCGCCGTCGGCAAGCTCGGTATAGGTCACCGAGCTTCGGTCGTTCTCGCGAACCGTCACGGCCCGAAGTCGCACGCCACGGGCCGCCTCTGCGGCCGCTACGGCTGCTGGGGGCACCGTCTTGGCCTGGTCGGCCAGAGCCCGGGATGCGCGCGTCCAGAAGTAGGCGCCGAGGTTCTCAGCCGTCGGATTGACCTCGTTGAACGGAGGGATCTCATTGAGAAGCCGGTGGTCCAGATCCTGCGCGATGGACGCAGCAATCGACTCGAGAATCGTGAAGTCGATCGCCATGCCGATGTCGTCGACCGCGTGGGCCTCGACCTCCAGCTCGACCTTGAAGTTGTGGCCGTGGATTCGGTTGCAGGCGCCTGCGTAGCCGTGCAGCACGTGGGCCGCCGAGAACTCGGTGGTCGCGCGAACAATGTACCGGGCAGGCATGACGGCGAACATTACCAGCGGCGCTCCGATTGTCCACCGCCGCGAACTGCCGTGAGCCCGGGCACGAAAACCGATGGCGAACAAAGCTGCGCACGGCCGTGTCCGTAGTGGTGCGATGCGAAACCTCAAGGCCCTGTGGTTCGCCGGATGTGGACTCGCGCTGGCGGCAACGGCGGCGCTCGAGTGGACCGGTTTCGACCTCTTCCTCCCCTACCTGGTGGAGCGCTGATCGATGGACCCCACCGATTTCACAATCCTGCTCTGCACGCTGAAGACGTTGTGCCTGCTGCTGACGGCCGCGGCCCTCGTCTGCGCGGGTGTCGGCCTGCTGTACACCGCGACCGCACGCACCGGCTGGCCGCGAGTGCTGGGTCATCCTCTGCTCGTACTCGTCGCGGCCGGCGGAGTCGTTGCGCTGGCGGCCCTCGGCCAATGGGGCGTCACCCACACCCTCCTCGACGCCACCTTCGCACCCACCGACGATGGTTGGCGCCGCGTTCGTGTGGTTGGGCTCGACCCGTCGATTGCCATGGACGCTGCGGCTTCGCTTCAGCGATGGGCTGCGATCTGCGTCGCCACGCTCGTCCCGGTCTCCTGGATTGCAGCGTGGCGCTTCGACCCGTCTCGAGAGGTCTCCGCCGTGGTCGCGTCTGTGGTCGGTACGCTCGCCGCGAGTCTGCCCGTCCTCGCCGCATGCGGGGGCGTGGTGTGGATGGCCGACACGGTGATCGGCCACGACCCCGCCGAATCGATGTGGGGTGCGTGGCACATCCTCGAGGCCTCCAAGTGGGCCGTCGCGGGCATCGCCGCGGTGGGACTCATGGCCGCGACCCCCGTCGTGATGCACGCCGCGTCCAAGGGCAACGTCGTGAGCCCTCGAACTCTTCAGCTCTCGCAGGCGCTGCTGCTCGTCGGGCTGGCTGCGTGGTCGACCAGTCGCTTCGCGAGCGAGGACCTTGCCCGTGGACCGATGGCGTCTCTGGAGCGCGGTGAGGGAGCTTGGCGACGGCCGACCCCACAGCGGGCCCTTCCCCCGGTCCTCGATCCCACGGTTCAACTCCCCATCGCCTCACACTGTACCGAGGTGCCCTTCGACCCCTCGCAACACCGCGTGCTGCCGCTGGAGCTGGGCGCCACCGAGTCCCCCGTCGCGTCGGTGTCGGCGTGGGACGAGCTTCCCCAAGACGACCGAACGCCCATCCTCGTCGCGGCCGTCGACCGCCGAGCCCAAGCGTCCATCTATCAGCCGGCGGTGCTAAGGGCTCAAGCGCTCGGCGCCACCCAGGTCGCAATCGTCACCCTTCAGCAAGACGAGGAGCAGTCGCTCACGCTCGGTACCTTGCGAGCTCAATCACCCTGCGTGCTCGGGTGGCTGAGCATCGGCCATGCCCTCCGGCTGTCCTCCGAAGGCAGCCGATGGACCACGCTGGCGTATGCCGCCAGCCACCCGCACTGATCGCCGGGGCGCTACGGCGCAGCGCCAGCGAGGATCCATGCTTCGACAATCTGGAGCTGCTCGTCATCGAGGGTACCGGTGGGCGGCATCGGGTCTCCCTCGCCCACCGTTTCGTGGGCACCGGTGAGCTTCAGCCACAGGTAGCTCTCGTCGGTCGAGGCGGCCTCGATTCGGTTCAACCCCGACTGCTCGGACGGCACGCCGACCAGCTGCGCGATCGACATCCCTGGATTGAGGGTCAGAAAGGGCGCGACCATGGTCCCGCTCCCGCCCATGAGGTGACAGGTACAGCTGCCGTTCCAGATCGGCTGGACGTCGGCCTCGTAGTCGACGACGAGTCCACCGGACCCACCGCTGGAGCTCGCCGGCTCCGACGACCCCTCGCTGCCCGAGCTTGCCTCGCCGGAGGATCCGCCGGACTCAGAGGACCCTCCGGACCCCGTGTTCCCACCGCTCATGCCGACCGTCGATGCAGCCGTCGAGGTGGCGTCCTCGGGCTCCTGCGTTGCGCACCCAAGCGCTGCGGTGAATCCAAGGAGGCCCAGGCAGAAAGCAAGTCGCGTCACGACCCGCAGCCTACCAAGCCCGACCACCGCGAGCGCAGCGCCGGATTCAACCCAAGTGAAGGGCCTTCCGTAAAAGCCTCCCGCTGCGGCCGGCAACGCCGACCTTCACTCCCCCCAAACGGCCGCCGTGGTGGGCTCGTGCTCGCTAAAGCTGAATGACGCCCGAGCCCCACGTGAGGCCGCCGCCAAACGCGGTCACCGCCAACTTGTGGCCCTCGAGCAATGCGCCAGCCTTGCGGGCTTCGTCGAGGGCGACGGGGATCGAGGCCGCAGAGATGTTCCCGTACTTCTCGATCACCGAGAACACCCGGGCGGCGTCGATCCGCGTCCGGTCCAGGCACGCAGTCATGATGCGCTTGTTCGCTTGGTGCGGAAGCAGCATGTCGACGTCGTCCGCGGTGAGGTTCGCGTCGGCGAGCGCCTCGAGCACGCCAGAGCTCATCGCCGTGACGGCGTGCTTGAAGACCTTGCCGCCCTCCATGTAGACGAAGTGTTCACGAGCGTCGACCGTGGCGTGGGTCGAGGGCTTGGCCGAGCCGCCCCCGGGGACGCCGAGGATCGAGGCAAGGTTGCCGTCCGAGCCCCAGTTCGACGCGAGCAGCCCGGTGTCGTCTTGGGTGCCGGTGAGAATCGTCGCTCCGGCTCCGTCACCGAACAAGACACAGGTCCTTCGGTCTTCGAAGTCGAGAATCCGACTGAAGGTCTCCGCTCCGCACACGGCGATCTTGAGCGACGGGTTGCCGGCGATCATGTCGGCGGCGATCTTGATCCCGTACATCCAGCTCGTGCACGCGGCCATCACGTCAAAGGCCGGCATGCCCTGGATGCCGAGCTTTCCTTGGGTCCAACACGCGGTCGACGGGAAGAGCGTATCCGGGGTGCACGTACCGACGATCAGGACGTCGAGCTCGCTTGCGGCCATCCGCGCGTCATCGCAGGCCCGGCGGATCGCCTCCGCGGCGAGGTCAGAGGTCGCCCCCTCGAGGGCGTAGCGACGCGCACCGATGCCGGTCCGTTCTCGAATCCACGCGTCCGACGTGTCGAGCGTCTTCGCGAGATCGTCGTTGGTGACAACGTTGTCGGGGAGAAAGCTCCCGGTACCGATGATCTTGAAGCGTTGCACTGCCGAAGTCCCGCGTTGCTCGTCGTGGCGGCCATAGCAACGACCACGTCCGGGGTCAAAGGTCCGAGGTCACGCCGGCTTGCGCTCCCCGGACTTCAACCCGTTGGGTGTGCAGCTGCTTGCGCGGCTCAAAGCAACACAGCGCAGCTCGGGCCGCGGCGCGCTGCGATGCAGGCTCGCGCGGGCATCATCGTTCGAGGAGCTTGAACAAGTGCGTGCGTTCCCACATCACGGCCTCGGCGTAGCGTTCAAACTGGGCTTCGGCGCGCCGGAACTCGGCCGTGTGGTAGACGCGTCGACCGTCCACGACCGGCATGTCGTGAACCTCGTGCAGCATCTCGTGATAGACGATCCACTCGAGGAAGAAGGCCGGCACGTCCGCAGCGTCGAGCACCGGGTGGATCCGGATCAACGCGTCTTCAACGGTGTAGCTGCCCAGCTTGATCGAGTCTCGCGACCTCTTCCGCTTCGTGCGAGGGCCCCAGGTGATGCGGGCCTCGATCGCCCCATCGAAGTAGGTGGCGTTGATCTGGTCGAAGAGTTCCTGGAGGTTGTGATGGCGCCCCTGCACGTCGACCGTGATCGGACGCGGCGTATCACGCTCTCGGACCTGGTCTTCGTGCGCATCGATGAAGTCCCGCAGCAGCGTGGCGGCATCGCGAGACTGCGTGTCGGCGTACTGCGCGAGCGCCCGAATCACCTTCGCAGGCGCGGCCGAGAACATGTGATGCACCCGAAACGTCGAGACGCCGTCGCCGCGCTTGATCGTGACCATCGAGTAGAGGTTGTCGGTCAGCACCACGCGCGCCGCTCCACAGCGGAGGTACGCGCCCAGGCGCGACGCAAGCGTGGTGCGGCGCGCGTGGTGCTGACCGACAACCTC
>CAYGTG010000320.1:0-8009 GCA_964352485.1 uncultured Nannocystaceae bacterium
CCGTCGATGCTTGGAGCGTTCCGGCGGGGCTGACGGGATTCGCGATGCGCGGTCCCGAGATGCTCGCCGCCAACCCCCTCCTCGACCAGTGGGTGCACCTCGATGCGAAACATCGGACCACGCTGGTCGGGATCGATTCGCAGGACCCGCGTCCTGAAGCCGTTCGGGTGGGCGAAGCGCTCGTCTTCACCACCCTGATGGCGCCACAGTCGACGTCCGCGGGTCGCGGAAGTCGATTCACGTGCGAGACGTGCCACTTCGAAGGGACGGTCGATGGGCGGGTGCACTACTCTGGACGCGAAGAGGTCCACGCGAGCACCAAGACGCTTCGTGGTCTGGTGGGCAACCAGCCCCATTTCTCGCGCGCGCTCGATCGCACCACCACCGGCATGATCCACAACGAGTTCCGGGTCGCCAACGCCAACACGCCTCAGGACCCGTGGTTTGCGCTGGAGACGGCCGAGGTCCCCTGGCTCGCCTCGCTGACGAGCGCACAGCGGTATGAGCCCGCGCAGCTGCGCGCTGCGGTGTTGGAGTTCCTCGCTGTCCTCACGCCTGAGTCCAACCCGGCGGTACGAGACCGAACCGCATTCACCGCGCGCGAACGACACGGTGCGTCGCGATTCGAGGCGCTGTGCGAGACCTGTCACCAGGCACGGACCGTCGCAGACGACCCCGACTCCCGGGTTCCGGCCGCACGCTGGGAATCCGAGATCTTTGGCGGAGGCGCGCTGCTGTGGGCATCGAAGGACCGGTACCGCACCGGTGTGGTGCCCTACGTGCACGAGGACGGCGCTCGTGTACCGTCCCTGCGTCGGCTGTGGGTCAAGCGGCCCTACCTGACCCAGGGCGGTGCGCCCGATGTCGACGCCGTTCTTGCCGGGTTCCGCGTGGGGGTGGACGCTGTGCACGGGGGCACCCAAGGGGACTCACTGAGCGCGGAGGACCGCGATGCCCTTGCCGCGTTCCTCGACCTGCTGTGAAATCGCGATGACCTCGGGCGCGGCATCACGCCGGCGGCCATTGCGAAGGACGGCCCGGGACGGTTAGAACGACGGTGCGAGGTACGAATCAATGCGGATTATGGTCACTGGAGGCGCTGGGTTCATCGGCGCCAACTTCCTCAACCTCCTCGTGCCGCGGCATGGCGAGCATCATTTTATCAACGCCGACAAGCTGACGTACGCGGCCAACCTTGGGAGCCTCGCGGGCATTGCAGACGCGGCGAACTACAGCTTCGTGCGGCTCGATATCGCGGACGCGAACGCGGTGGCCGAGGCGTTCGAGGAGTACGAGCCCGACGCGCTGGTGCACTTCGCCGCTGAGAGTCATGTCGACCGCTCGATCGAAGGCCCGCGTGCCTTCATCGAGAGCAACATCATCGGCACCTTCAATCTCCTCGAGGAGGCTCGCAAGCGATGGGGGAAGGGCAACGGCCTCTTCCATCATGTCAGCACTGATGAGGTGTACGGATCCCTTGGGGAGACCGGAATGTTCGTCGAGGACACCCGCTACGATCCCTCCAGCCCTTACTCGGCCTCCAAGGCGGCGAGCGACCACCTGGTGCGCGCGTACCATCGCACCTACGGGCTCCCGGTCAAGATCACGAACTGCTCGAACAACTACGGCCCGCTGCAGTTCCCCGAGAAGCTCATCCCCGTGATCACGCTCAATGCGGCCGAAGGCAAGCCGCTGCCGGTGTATGGCGAGGGCCTCAATGTGCGCGACTGGCTGTATGTCACCGACCACTGCGAAGCCATCTGGAAGGTCGTCAACGAAGGCAAGGTCGGCGACACCTACAACATCGGCGGCAACAACGAAGTTCGCAACATCGACGTGGTGAAGATCATCTGCAAGCTCGTGGCGCAACGGCAGGGCAAGCCGACCGACGAGCTCGAGTCGCTGATCACCTACGTCAAAGATCGGCCAGGGCACGACCTGCGCTACGCGATCGATGCGACCAAGATCGAGACCGAGCTGAACTGGTCGCCGGCCGAGACGTTCGAGACCGGCTTCCGCAAGACGGTGCACTGGTATCTCGACAATCCCGAGTGGATCGATCAGGTGCGCAGCGGCGAGTACCGCAACTGGATCGAGAAGAACTACACCAACCGAGCCTGAGGCGAATCGATGAGCAGCACTGGAATCACAAAGGGCATCATCCTCGCAGGCGGGTCGGGAACCCGGTTGCATCCGCTGACCAAGGGCGTCAGCAAGCAGTTGATGCCGGTCTACGACAAGCCGATGATCTACTACCCGCTCTCGACGCTGATGCTGTCGGGGATTCGGGATGTCCTGATCATCACCACCCCCCACGAGCAGGAGATGTTCCAGCGGCTGTTGGGTGACGGCACGCAGTGGGGCATGAACATCCAGTGGGCGGTGCAGCCCAGCCCCGATGGTCTCGCCCAAGCGTTCATCATCGGAAAAGACTTTGTGGGCGGTGAGGGCTGCTGCCTCGTCCTGGGAGACAACATCTTCTACGGCGCAAACCTGCCGGAGCTGCTGGGCCACGCAGCGTCGACCGAAGAGGGCGCCACCGTGTTTGGCTATTGGGTCAAGGAGCCGCAGGCTTACGGAGTGGCCGAGATTGACGGGGAAGGGCGCTGCCTGAGCCTGGAGGAGAAGCCCGCGAAGCCCAAGTCGAACTGGGCGGTCACCGGCCTGTACTTCTACGACAACCAGGTCTGTGACCTGGCCGCATCGCTCAAGCCCTCGGCGCGTGGGGAACTCGAGATCACCGATCTCAACCGGCGCTACCTCGAGCAGGACAAGCTGCGGGTCGAACGACTCGGCCGCGGGTTCGCGTGGCTCGACACCGGGAACCCCGATGCGCTCATGCAGGCGGCCAACTTCATTCAGACGATCGAGCAGCGACAGGGCCTGCAGATCGCGTGTCCCGAAGAGATTTCGTATCGCGCCGGCTGGATCGACACGGCGGCCTTGGCAGCACTCGCCGAGCCGCTCAAGAAGACCGAGTATGGCCAATACCTCGCACGCCTGGCTGGATCCGCGGAGTCGCGTCGGTGAAGGTCGAGACCACCAAGATTCCGGGTCTCGTCATCGTCGAGCCTCGGGTGTTTGGTGACGCGCGTGGCTTCTTCAAAGAGACCTACGGCGCGGATCGCTATGCCGAGGCCGGGATTGCGGGGCCGTTCGTGCAGGACAACCTCTCCAAGTCGTCTCGCGGCGTGTTGCGGGGCCTGCATCTGCAGCATCCCCACGGGCAGGGAAAGCTCGTGCAGGTCTTGCTTGGCGAGGTCTTCGACGTCGCGGTAGACGTTCGGCGAGGTTCGCCGAGCTTCGGGGAGTGGGTCGGTGTGACGCTCTCGGCCGAGAACCACCGCCAATTCTACATTCCCCCCGGATTTGCCCACGGCTTTTGCGTCACCTCGGACGAGGCGCTGTTCTCCTACAAGTGCACCGACGGCTACCACCCGGAGTGTGAGCATGGCGTGCTGTGGAACGACCCCGAGGTTGGCATCCAGTGGCCCATGGAAGAGCCCTTGCTCTCGGACAAGGACAAGGCGTACCCGCGGCTGTCGGCCATTGCTGTGGATACGCTGCCTGTGTTCACGGCGCCGGAGGTAGGCTGAGATGGACCTGTTGATCAGTCCCGACGGGATGCTCGGCAGGGCGTGGGAGACGCTGCTCGAGGAGAAGGGACTGCCGTTCGAGGCGGTCGCCTATCCAGAGTTCGACCTCACGTCCGAAGCCTCATTGGCCCGTATCCGTGCCGGAGGCTACGACCGCGTGATCAACTGCGCGGCGTGGACCGACGTCGATGGAGCCGAGACTCAAGAAGCTCAGGCCACAGCGGTCAACGGGGACGCCGTCGGGCGGCTTGCGAGCTGTTGTGCCGAGGCAGGCAGCGTGCTTGTGCACTACAGCACCGACTATGTTTTTGCCGGGGACGCCACGGCTCCATATCCGGTCGATGGGGTGTACGACCCGGTCAACGCCTACGGCCGGGGCAAGGCTCATGGCGAGACGCTCATTCGCAGCTCGGGTGCCGAACACCTGATCGTGCGAACGAGCTGGCTCTACGCGCCGTGGGGTAAGAACTTCGTGCTCACGATGCGAAAGCTTGGCGCGCAGAGAGACACGTTGAGCGTGGTCAACGACCAGCGAGGGCGGCCCACCAGCGCGCAGCACTTGGCATCCGCATCGTTGCGTCTGCTCGACGCCGGCGCCCGCGGGACGCTACACGTCACCGATGGGGGGGAGTGCACCTGGCACGAACTCGCCGCGGCCGTGGTGGCGACGGTGAACCCCGGCTGCGAGGTTCAGCCGTGTTCGTCCGACGCCTTCCCAAGGCCGGCCGTGCGTCCGGCCTACTCGGTTCTCGACTTGGCGCCGACCGAGGCGATCCTCGGAGCCATGCCGCACTGGCGCGACAACGTCGCGGCCGTGTTGTCGCAGGTGGAGTAGGGGCTCGGGAGGCTCAGGCGCCGTCGTCAGAGCGCTCGATCAAGGCCGTCAGCTTGGCGAACCCAGCCTCGGGCACGTGGAGGAACTTCAGCCCGACGTCGAAGGGAGCGGGCTCACCGCCAGCGATGGCTCGCGTCCACATCACTTCGGTGAGGCAGGTGACACTGTCTCCATCGGACATGAAGAGCTCGACCTCGAATCGCGCGCCCACGTCGAACGGCTCGTCACTGTAGACCCGCATGCCGCCAAGTCCCACGTCGACGACCTTTCGACGCCGCAGCCGGCGGTGTGCCGGCCTACAGTAGATCGGCGCCTGGATCCGCGGGAATTCGCGGCGTTCGGCGGCGTTCGTGTCGTTGGCACTCTCGTCCATCGGATCACCCTCCCCCGCATCATACCGTGAGATGTCGCCATGGCCACGGTTTCGTGGCGTGCAGGGGGTCCTAGGGCGGGCCAGGGGAGAGCCCCGATGCCGCGATTGTGGACGATCGGCAGGCGCGAGTGTCCTCGATCTCCACCAGGTTGCGCTCGCGTCGCCTCGCGTCGATGATGACCCTCGTGGGCACACGACCGCTTGGAACGATGATTCTCGCCATCGCTGGCGTCTTGGCCCTGTCCGGCTGCAAGCCGCAGCATCCCTACATCCAGTGCAAGGATGTCCCCGATGCAGACGTGTCGGTGGGCGACACCCCGCTGCGGGCGGGAGACCAAGTGGTGGTGACGGTTCCGCGCATGGAGGAACTGCAGGCGCGGGAGCCCTACACGGTCACCGCCGATGGGAGCGTGATTCTGCCCCTGGTCGGTGCGCTCGAAGTTGCCGACCTGACCCTTGAAGCCGCTGAACGAAAGCTCAACGCGAGGCTCAACGGCATCGTCGTCAACCCCGACGCCAACATCTCGGTGGTCAACCAACGCTTCCCGTATGTGTCCGTGGTCGGCGAGGTTCGCAGCCCGGGTCGGTTCCCGATGGAGCACGAAGAAGGCTTGCTCGCGGCAATCGCCCTCGCCGGCGGCTTGACCGAGTTTGCCGACGTCAAGAGCGTGTACCTGGTGCGCAAGTATCCGCAGCGGGTTCGGGTTCGGTTCAACTACTACGATCTCGCCGGCGGCGTCGAGTGTCCCAACAGGATCGTGCTGCGAGATGGCGACGTTCTCGTGATCGAATAGAACGCTGCCGATGGTCTCGCTGAGCCTTCTCGCGGTGCTGTGGTTTGCAGCCGACCCGGCCGCATCCCGAGTGGATGTGTCCGGTGGTGCTGCGATTGAGCTTCGCGGCGGCATCGCGCCGCCTTCTCCGCAGGAAGACTCGGCGCCCTCCGTGCTGATCATCCTCACCCCTGATGTGGACATGGAGTTCGCCTCGCGTCGTGGCACGCTGTTCAACCTGGGGTATACCCCTCGGGTTCAGTATCGGTACCCCAACCGGATCGACGTGAATCGCCCGCTGCTGCTGCACCAGGGCTATGCGATCTTGCGACAACAGGTGGACCCGCGCTGGGTACTTGGTATGACCTTAGGGGGCAGTGTCGGGGAGGTCGACTACAACAGCGCGCCGGAGATCGTCGGCGATGGATCCGACGCACCCAACGTGAACCCCGGATCCGTTTCGGTCCTCGAAATCGCGGCCGCCTCTGCTGGGCTGACCGCGGAAGGCCGGCTTACCCGCCGCCATACCTTGGGACTGCAGACCAACGTCGTGTACCGAACGCCTCTGGGCGTTCCCGAGGTGAGCGAGGAGAACACGCAGCTGTCGTCGTCGGGAATCCCCGAGCAGCTCAACGTCAGCGCGAGCGTGTCGCTCGATACTCGAGTCTCTGCGGTCGACGCGGTGGAGGTCGAGGTCACGCCGGGCTACTTCGACTACAACTCCGCGGCCACCCAGTTCGTCACCGCACAGGCGGTTGCGCAGTGGCGTCGCGACATTCGTCCGTCGCTACAGTCGACGGTGGGCGCAGGGGTGTTCGGCTCAGCCGGGATCGGAGACACCCAGACCGACGATGCACCCGTGCTTCCCGTGGCCTTGGCTTCGGTCACCGGTGGTCTGGTGCGCAGCGCGAGCCGCAGCGTCGACGCCACCCTTTCGGCCGGGCTCACCCCGTACTTCGATCGGGTCCAGGTCGACCTCAGCCCGCGGGCGACGATCAACGGCTCGGTCCAGCTGTCGCTCCCGCCCCGTTGGACGGTGCGCGGCCTTGTCGGGGCGGTCACCAACGCCACCAGGGACCCCCGAGACCCGCGACAGAATGCGGACGGCACCACGCAGCCGATCACGGAGAGTCAGTTCCGCGTGGCCGCGCCGGTCACCTACCAGATCTCCGATGAACAGCAGTTCGAGTTCGGGCTGCTGATGACGGCCCGCGCACCACACTTCGCATCCGAGACCTTTTCGTTGGGCCAATCCGAAGCCTGGCTCTACGTTGCCTACCGAATCGGAGCCGGCACCGCGCGCGGCGGGCAGGAAGTCGGCGGCGGCGGGCAAGGAGCGGTCACCCGCTCCGCGCGTGGAAACGCAGACGCCGCAAGCGGTGGCCGTCGCTGACCTGCGCGGCTTGGGCAGCACCACGGATCCGTTGCTGTTGGTGCTGTTGGTGCTGTTGGTGCTGTTGGTGCTGTTGGTGCTGTTGGTGCTGTTAGACGCGTCCGGGGCCACGCTGGGCCATCCGGGTGGCGAGCACCCGGCGAAGGTCGCGAAGCAGACCGAGGAACACGGCGAACCCAAACCCGAGGATTCCCAACGCTCCCGCGCGGGTGACGATGGTCTTGATCTTCTTGACCGGCTCGACGTTGGGCGGAGTTGTGATGTCGTATCGGGCGGCAGCCGATGCGCGCTCGAGGTCGAGCTGGATCCGGCTGGACTCGAGGTTGTCGAAGATACGCTTGCGCACCGCCGTGGTGGCCTCGTAGCTGCGGGTCAGCTCGGCGTACTCGCGCTGCAGTCTGGGGAGCGCGGCGACCAGCTTCTTGGCCCGATCCATGTCGTTGGTGAGCCGACCCAGTTGAGATTGAGCGATGCGAAGTTCGGCCTCGGCATCGTCCTTCGCCTCACGCCGGCCCTCGTACATCGGGTTGCTCTCGCGAACGATGGTGCTGCCGCCGTTCTTGAGCACCTCGTCCCGCTGCTTCTCGAGGCTGGCCTTTTGCCGCTTGAGCTTGATGACATCGGGGTGCTGGGAGGCTTTGCCGGCCGCGCGGGCCTCACCCAGCGAGCGGTTGATCTCGGAGATCGAGTCCTCGTAGGGGCGCGCGAGGTCGATGCGGGTCTGCAGCTCGGGCGCCTTGGACTTGAGCTGCTTGCGTCGGTTGCGAAGCTCCTCGGAAGCCCGGGTGACGGCGCCCGCGGTGGCTCCCTTGGCCGATCGCAGGGTCATCAGCTCTTGGTACATGGCCTGCGCTTGTTCGGGCAGGCCTTCGCTGTGCTCCTGGCGAAACGCCATGACGGCTTGCTCGGTGGCGCTGAGGTCTTCGTCCGCTTGCTTGAGCTTCTTTTCCAGCGTCTCCACCTCGACGTGCAGGACCTTCATGGCCTTGTCGATCTCGGTATCGATGAAGATCTTGAGGTGGACCCGAAGGTACTCGAG
>CAYGTG010000321.1:0-7998 GCA_964352485.1 uncultured Nannocystaceae bacterium
GTGGCGGTGGCGCCCGCCCAGGAGCCCCAGTCCGACCAACGTCGCGGGGCAGGCCCGATGGGAAGGGCCGGGATCGGTTTGATGGTTGCAGGCGCCGCGACGGCCGTAGTCGGGGTCATCTTCATCGTGCAGGGTCGTTCGTTTGACACCCGCCCTGGGGCGCTCGAACAAGAAGGCGTTGATTTTCGACCGACTGGCTTTGCGCTGGTGGGCGGTGGCGCGGCGAGCTTGATCACCGGCGCGATCCTCTACGGAGTCGACCGCAAGCGGCAACAAAAGAAGGCCGCCGTGGCGTGGATCCCCGGCGGCGCGGTCGCGTCGATCGGAGGTCGGTTCTAGTGGGCAGCTCTCGCGTGTTGATGTTGGGCGCCCTGTTGCTCGCGATGGCGACGGGCTGCCCGTTCAGCTTCACCAACGACGACCATTGCGCTGCGCAGCAAGGGGACGCGACGTGTGCCGCCGCAAACGCAGCAACACCGTACTGCGCGCTCGATGGGTGCGGGTTGTACGACGAGGTCGACAACGTCAGCGGATGCGTTGCCGAGCTGCCGACGGACCTTTCCTGCTACAGCCCCTGCGGAGGCAAGCAAGACGCCAACGCGCGCGGCGAATGCAGCGGAGCGACCGACACCGATTCGAGCGCATCGAGCACTGCACCGGAGACGGAAGGCTCCGTGACCGGCGCGTTGACCTCGGACCCAACGATCTCCGAAACGGACGGCTGCGATTGTGGGCCCGATGCTCCGATTTGCGACGCGGGCGTTTGCGTCCCCTGCGCCGAGGATCAGGCATGCGTCGACGCCGGGCTGCCGGGAATCTGCGCCTCCGACGGGCGCTGTGTGGAGTGCATCTCAACGCTGCCCCAGGTCGGCGCAGCGGCGCATTTGGGTTGCACGCCAGGGGTGAGCGGTCTGCCGAACTGCATCGACGACCGGTGCGAGGGCGCCTGCCAGTTTCCCGAGGACTGTCCGGGAACCGGGTGCGACCTCGAGGCGGGTCTGTGCGCGCCGCTGGACGCGGTGTTTCACGTCTCGCCGGACGGAAGCGATGCAAGCGAGGGCGATGGTGCTGGCGACGGCACGAGGGAGGCGCCCCTGCGGACGATCGGTGAGGCGTTGGACCGTCTTCGCGATGAGGATCCCGCCGGGTTCGGAACCATCTCGCTTCGCTCGAACGCGAGCTACGCGGAGGACGTTCTTCTCGTCGGCGAGAGGGTCGTGCTGCGGTCTTGGGTCAGCGATTCGCCGCGCAACGGGTCGACGACAGCACCAGTGGTGACCGGTGCGGAAGGCACCACGCTCGATCCGGAGGCGCCTTCGGGGGTTGTCACGCTGACTCGCGGAGGCGGCCGGAGCTTGCTGATCGTCAGTGGGGTGGACTTCGACCTTGGGGGTGGAGAGCTGCCTTTTGCGCACATCGAGAGCACCTGCTTGCTCGTCGTCGACAACGCCGAAATTCTCAACAGCCCTGGAGTGGTTCGAGGAGACAGTTTGAGCGTTGCGTTTCGAAACTCGCTCATCGCCGGGAGCACACAGGTGCCATTTCGGGCCGAGGAGACATCCGACGTGGTCATCACCGCTTCGACGGTCGTCAACAACGGCACCGAAGCGTGGTTCGAGTGTCCCCTCGAGGCTCTGCCGGATACCGGCTTTCGACTTGTGATCGCAGAGAGCATCGTTGGGTACGACGACTCGCCGGCGAACCTGGACGGACTCATTCCCGATTGCGCAGTCGTCTCAGTCGTCGAGCGAAACAGCAGATTCGGGACCGAAGTCGGATCGGGCGACTTCCGAGAGCCCGGGGACAACGACTTCCGGCTCAACGCACCGGCGAATCCTCAGTACTTTTTCCAGGGCCGAGACTCCGTTTCGTGTCCTGATGGCGAGCTCAAGCAAACCGACTACGTCGCCCCGTGCCCGCCGAATCTCGACGCGGAAGGCAACACGCGCACGGGCATGCCGGGTTGGGCGGGCTACGACGCATCGTCGCCGCCACCACCGATGGACGAATAGGCGGCTCGGGGGTCGGGGGAAAACGGCGCTCGCGGGCGGATTTCGCGGGCCGTCCGTGCGAGGCTCCGTGCATGACGCTGCGTGTCTTGCTCATTGCGACTTCTCTTGGCCTCACGGGGTGCGCAGGAGGGAACGACCCCGCAGGCTCGGCCACCAACATCGGGTCGGGAGGAACGATGGGGGACTCTCTGGACACGACCGCCCCGAGCACCGGGTCGAGTTCGACCACGACGAGTCCGACGAGCGCGGAGTCGAGCTCGACCGATGCCGAGTCCTCCAGCAGCACCAGCGGTGGTGTCACGAGCGATGCTGAGAGTTCCTCGACCGGCGCGTGCGTTCTCTCGACGGAGGGATGTGGATGCGACCCAGCCTCCGATCCCGAGTGCGGCGACGGCCTGATCTGCAACGCGGACAACCTCTGCGAGGTGGCGCTGTGTGGAGACAAAGCAGACGAGCCGAACGACGATCCGTTCAAGCCGTTTGCATTGATGGACCTCGAGGACGACGACGACCCCGTGTTGTACGAGAGCCAGCTCAGCGGCGAGGGCGATGTCGACTGGTATCGCTATGGCTGCAACGATCCGCTCCTGGGCCTGAGCAATCCGAACGTCGACTTCGCGGTACCCGCCGGGGTTCGTGCGTGCTTGTTCTTGGACTGCGTGGCCGAAGGCAACCCGATCTTCGACTGTCCGGAAGGAACAGAGGCTGAGACGGCGCCGATCGGGTTCCTGCCAGGATGCTGTGTGACCGGCTCCGCGGCGTTCGAGATAGCGTCGTACATGTGTCCCGACTCGGCAAACGACGCGGTCGAGACGTTCCTCCGGATCGACAACGGCCGGTTGGAGTGCTCGGAGTACAGCGTGACCTACGGTTGTTGAATCGCATGCGCGCGCTCCATTCCTAGAGGGACAGGCGGGCCACCCAGGCCTGTCCCTCTATCACGGGGTTGCCATCGTCCGCAGCGACATGGCCGCGCAAACCGTAGGTGAACACGTCCGCGGACGTTGCCGAGCAGCCGATAGTGTATCCGCCGCCGAGTTCTGGTTCGATCACCTGACGTGTTTCCCAGACGAGGTTCAGCTGTTGGTCGAATAGGGCGACGAACGGGGTGGGGGTGAGGCCCGTTTGGCCGAGACCAGCCACGAATGGCCCGTGCGTTCCGCATACGACGATCCCGCCAGATGGATGAGGGGCGGCGGCGACGACCCGGTCACCTTCCTCGAGCTGGGGATCGAGTGCTTGCTCTCCGTAGCGGGCTTCCGTCTCGATCGCCCCCGACGGCGACACCTTGAGCAACAAGTAGCTCCCCCGACCCGCGGCATAGACGTCCGTGGCAACGAAGACCCCACCCGTAGGGCCGGGAGCGAGGTGCGGAATGCCTGCCGTGATATCGGTGAGCCCGACTTCCCAGATTGTCTCCCCCTGTG
The DNA here is from genome assembly GCA_964352485.1 of uncultured Nannocystaceae bacterium. Classification (GTDB taxonomy): domain Bacteria; phylum Myxococcota_A; class Polyangia; order Nannocystales; family Nannocystaceae; genus CAJXVA01. The sequence goes on from CAYGTG010000321.1 coordinate 3,440, forward strand.
GGCTCATCGCCGCCACGCAGCGTCTGGACGTCGTCGCACACGGCGTGTCGTTGGCGCCAAATACGCTTCCATAACCGACAAAGAGTGTCTCGCCGTCCTGCGAAGGCGCGAGGTCGAACACCACATCATCCGATTCGAACAGCACGCTCCGTCTCGTGCTGTTCACGTCGCCAAACCGAACGACATCAAGTGGATTCTCCGTGGCGTCGAGTCGCTCTCCGGCGATGCTCAACAAGGGTCCGAGGCCGCCATCGGAAAGGGGGGCTGGCCCGAGTATCCATGATTCGTTCGTGCTTCCGTCGAGTTGGCTCACGATTCTGACCGTCCAGGATCCGTCCACCAAGACACCCACGGCCACCTGGCCATCTGGCGTCGGCGCGGGAGCCGAGCGAATTCCCTGCCCGAATCTCTGCTCCCACTGAACCTCTAGGTCTGTATTGGTCCGAAGCAAGACTCCTTCATCGTCGTCACTGACGCCCGCGATAAAAACATCGGCTCCAGCGACAGAGACCCCTCCGCCCACAGCTTGGTCTGCGCCGGCGGCATGAATCCCGCCGGAGAAAAGGTCTCCATTCACGGCCTCGACCACCCCTCCCACGATATTGATGGAGACATCAAGGCTGTCGCTCCCTGTCAGACCCCCATCATCGGTTGCGACGGCCTGGTAGGTTCGTGCGCCGCTGTCGAGGCTCGACATTGTGAGTGCGACTTCATACGGGGCGGATGTCGCGGTGGCGATGAGCACAGCATCTCGGAAAAACTCAACTTGGGCGACACTTCCGTCGTCCGTCACGCCCGCCGACAAGAGTCGTGTTCCATGGCTGCCGATCGCGTTCGGATCCTCGTCGCCGTCGAGGAACAGCGTGAGTACGGGCGCTTCGTTGCCGGTCGTCCCGGTCGTGTCGCTTGCACTCGAACTCGAGTCGCCTGATTGAGATGTCGCTGTCGTCGCTTCAGAGGTCTGGGTTGCCTCTGTTGTGCCGTCCGTCGAATCTGTGTCTCCCCCGGCGGCTTGCCCTTCGGGAACGGTCGGCGCGAAACATCCGCAAAGGCCGACCAGACAAGCGATTCCGGCTCGTTTCATCGTCGAAGCATGGGCGAGCGACCCAGCCTGGGCAAGAGGCAAGGCCCCTCGAGGACAGGTCGTTCATCGCGGACCAACCGGGAGGGGGCTCGCTCTGAGGGCCACGGAGCCAACCTCATTCGATTGGCTTCGTTCGTTCGCGACGCGTGTTTCGGCGGTGGCGGGACACAAGAATGAATCCGTGTTCGGCCACCTAGCCGGCGCCACGAGGCCAGGAGAGAGCGTCGATTCAGCGAGTTGAACGCTTTCCCCGTCACGGGCGCGGTGCGTGGTGACAGGTCTGCTGGCCGGGTCGCGGACGGTAGCCGACGACCAACCGCTGTCCATCGGGGCACAGACACACCACAGTAGCGGAGATGTTGCCCCCGGCCTCCGCGGCGTGGTGGACCGCCCGACGCGAGGGCATCAACCTCAAGTCCGACTGGAAGTCGGGAAGCCGCCTACCCCCACAGGGACTCGAGCGTGTGCGGGGAGCCTTCGGGGCACCAGAACTCTCCGGTGACGTAGCGCTCATCCCGGTTGAGTCGGTCGATCCTCTGGACTTGGTCGTCGCTCAGCGTGATCTTCGTCGCCGCGAGGTTCTGGGCGATGCGCTCGGGGTTGGTGCTCTTGGGGATCACCGCGGTGCCGCGGCCAAGGGCCCAGGCGATCAAGATCTTCGCGGGTCCGCAGCCATGCGCTTGGGCGATGTCGCCGATGGTCGGGTCGTCGAGCAGGCGGGTCTCGTCGACGCGTCGCATGGAGTCTGGCCGGCCGCTCGAGCCCAGGGGCGAGTAGGCCGTCACCGCGACCCCGCGTTCTTTCATGCCGGCCACCAGTTCGGACTGGGCGTTGTAGGGGTGGAGTTCGACTTGGTTGACGGCTGGTGCGAGACCGACGGCCTTCGAGATCAAGTCGACCTTGCGGACCGAGAAGTTGGAGACGCCAACCTGACGGGTCTTGTCGGACGCGGGGAGCTTGGTCATCGCCTCCCAGGTGGCCTCGAGCGAAGACGCGGGTGGGGAGAGAAAACCATCGCCGGTCTCCGGACGGATGACACCCTTGGGGTGCGCGACAGGCCAATGGACCAGGTACAGGTCGACGTAGTCCAGGCCGAGCTGCTTGAGCGATGCGTCGAGACCAGCCTGCACGTCCTGCGGCGCATGCATGTCGTTCCACAGCTTGGTCGTGACCCACAGCTCCTCCCGCGTGACGTCTCCGGCGGCGATCGCTTCTCGGATGCCTCGGCCCACCTCCTCCTCATTAAAGTAGATCCACGCCGCGTCGACGTGGCGGTAGCCGAGCTTAAGCGCTTCCCGCACAGCTCGGTACACGTGCTCGGGTTCGCTGAGCCAGGTACCGAGGCCGAATGCGGGGAACGAGGTGCCGTCGTGAAGCGAGAGCGTGTGCACGGGCGGGAGGCTAGATCAGATCGGCCGGCGCCGTCCCCTCATCCTGTTGCTCGAGCGCGCTCAGCGAACGATGAGAAGCGCGCTATCCTGCGTGCCCGTGCCCTCCACCGATCAGTACCTGCGCGTGGTCGAGTATCTGCTCGACGAGGGCGTCAAGGGGCGGTCGCTGCTCCTGTTCAACGACACGGCAGCGTTTCTTGCGATGGAGGACGGCAGCCTCGCCATCGTCATCCATCCCACCAAGAAAGGTCCGGAGCTGCTCGACGCGATGACGAAGCACTTGGGCATGAACCCCAAGGCGCACCACAAGCTGATCATGATCGGTGGTGGCGACGAGATGCGACCACTGCTCGAGGCATGTCAGCCGGGAGTGTTCGCGCGCCGAATGGTCCAGGCCTATCACTTGTCGGACGAGGGCGAAGTCTGGAGCGGCCGCGCGAGTCGCTTGGATTCCTCGGCCGGTCGTGCGCTCGAGGCCGGGCGAGATGGCGACATCACGGTCGACGCACAGACGCTGGCTCGGCAAGTCCGTCGGCCCTCGCGCGACGAGGTCGTTCGGGCCCAAGAGCACAGCTCCTTCGTCGATGCGTACAAGCGGGTGCGCCCGGTGCTCACCATGGGCTCGGTGGCGCTGCTCTTGGGCGTCTACGGGCTTCAGATGACCTGGGGCGGCGGGGCGTTCATCCCGACACTGACCCGAATGGGTGCCAACACCGAGGCATCACTGGGCTCCGAACCTTGGCGATTGCTCGCGTCCACGGTTCTGCATGGCGGTCCTGTGCACGTGCTGATGAACGGCGTCGTGCTCTACATCCTCGGGGCGCAGCTCGAACGCATCCTCGGTTGGCGCCGACTCGCTGTGCTGCTCGTCGCCTCCGGCCTTCTAGGGGCCATCGCCAGCAGCCTCGCGGCGGAGGCGATGCTCAGCGTGGGTGCGTCCGGTGCAATCTGGGGACTGTTTGGTGCGTCCTTGGGCATCTCGGTCCGCCCCCGGGGCCTGGTACCTGCGGCCATCGTCGACAACCTCAAGCGGGCTGCGATCATCAACCTGGTGATCAATCTGGCGGTGTCGTTCGTTCCAGGGATCGACCTCATGGCCCACCTCGGCGGCGGCGTCGCTGGGCTCCTTCTCAGCTTCTCCGGGGTCCTGACCCGAGGGCTGCCTCCGCTCTCCGAGGACCCGGAGCGCACCGCCGATGCCCGGACTGGCTGGACGATGGGCGCCTGGATCGCGTCGGGGGCAACCGTGGGCTGCCTGATCGTGGCGTGTGTCCTTGGCCGTCCTTGGGAGCTGGGCCGGGAACCTTCGATGGTCCGCGTCCCGCTCGAAGGAACGCCCTATTCGGTCTTGGCGGCTCAGGGCTCGGTCGAGCTCGAGTCCACCGAAGGCGGGGGAGTTACCGTCTCCATCGGCGACCCGCTGTCCGCTCCATTCACCGTCGGCGTCGAGGTTCGTCCATGGGCAGAGCCCGGCCCCTTCGAAGATGCCGACGTCGAGGCCTGGCGCAGTCTCGACCCCGAACTTCCCGAGGGGGTCACCCTCGTCTCCGCCGATCGCGTCGCAGGGGAAGGGCCACCTGCCGTCGACGAGGTGCACGCGTACGCCAACGGCGGGCTGCTGTACGTCCGCTACATCCTGCTCGACGACGCCGAGGTCGGAGTCAGCGCGTTCGTCTTCGAAGGCGCGCGGGACGACGTCACCGCGGCGGCAAAGCTGTCGGTCCGCTCGCTGCGAATCGACGAGTGAGCTGCGCGGCGGTGTCGTCGTAGGGCTCGGCCATGCGAGGAGTGTGTCGTTGCCGACCGGCCGTAAGAACTTTGGAGAGCGCGCTCGCGCCTCGCGGTCACTCGCAAAACGCGCGGTGTAGGGCCCGCGTCAGAGCCTCCACATCGTCGTCGTCGCAAAACAGCGTCGCCCGCAGTGGAGACGTGGCCATCGCCTTGAGCGACAAGCCCATGCCGGCGGCGACCGAGCGAGCTTTGGAGAGCTTGGCGGCGTTGCGGCCCACGAAGTCGCCTTTTTTTTTTAATGATACGGAGAGCTCCGAGATCTACACCTGACCCATCAGCTTTGTCCTCAGGTT